>VSNB01000099.1 GCA_009774055.1 Clostridiales bacterium | reverse complement strand
CTGCACGACCGCTCGATGCGGTCGTTGCAGAATCTTCGAAAAAGTACTTTGCGGGCCGAACTCGGCCCGGTCCCCTTCCTTAAAAAGGCGGCTGCGCCACTTTTTGACACGCAGAGGAACTGTCTGATCCATCCATTTCAGGAGGTTTTCCCCTATGCCATGGTTTGACCGCTTCGACACCCTTGCCGCCGCCCGCTTCCCGGAGCTGGAAATTCTCCGGGAGGAGCCTATGGAAAAGCACACCACCTTCCGGGTCGGAGGCCCCGTCCGCCGCTTCGTCCGGCCCGGGGATCTCCGGACATGCGCCGCCCTGCTGGCGCTGGCGGAGGAGGAGGGCTGGCCCCTGCTGACCCTGGGCAGCGGGTCCAACCTGCTGGCGGCGGACGAGGGACTGGACATGCTGGCGGTCCACACCGCGAAGCTGGACGGCTTGGAGCGGACGGGAGAACGGACCATCCGCGCCGGAGCCGGGGTCAGCTTGGCCCGGCTGTCCGCTTTCGCCCAGCGGGAGGGGCTGGCGGGCCTGGAGTTCGCCCACGGCATCCCCGGCAGCCTGGGGGGCGGCGTATATATGAACGCCGGCGCCTACGGCGGCGAAATGAAGCAGGTCCTTTCTTTCGTCACCGCCTGGCTCCCCGGCGCGGGGATCCGGCAGCTGT
The DNA here is from genome assembly GCA_009774055.1 of Clostridiales bacterium. Taxonomy (GTDB): domain Bacteria; phylum Bacillota; class Clostridia; order Oscillospirales; family Oscillospiraceae; genus Pelethomonas. The sequence continues at coordinate 9,973 of VSNB01000099.1, read as the reverse complement.
CCCTGGAGGAGCTGGATCTCGGCTACCGGCACAGCGTGTTCAGCGGGACCCGGGGCGCGGTCCTGGAGGCGGAGCTTCTTCTGGAGCCCGGCAGTCCTGAGGCCATCCAGGTCCGGATGGCGGACTTCGACCGCCGCCGCCGGGAAAAGCAGCCTCTGGAATACCCCAGTGCCGGCAGCGTTTTCAAGCGCCCCGAGGGCCATTTCGCCGGGGGGCTCATTGAGCAGTGCGGCTTGAAGGGCTTCCGCATCGGCGGCGCACAGGTGTCGGAGAAGCACGCTGGTTTCATCGTCAACACCGGCGGAGCCGCCTGCGCTGACGTGCTGGCGCTGATCGCCCATATTCGGAAGACCGTATACGACCAGACTGGCGTCAATCTGGAGCCGGAGGTCAAAACCGTCCCGTAAGGACGGCGCGAAAGGGAGAGAGAAAGATGGAAATTCTGATTATATCCGGTCTTTCCGGAGGCGGGAAGAGCAAGGCGGCCTCCTTTCTGGAGGACATGGGCTTTTATATTGTGGACAATATGCCGGCGGGGATGATCCTGAAGTTCGCGGAGTTCTGCGCCGCCGGCAGCGGACGCTACCGCCGGGTCGCCCTGGTCTACGACGTGCGCACCGCCGACAGCTTCGACGAATTTCTGGAGGTCCTCCAGACCCTCCGGAGCCGGGAATATGACTGCCGCCTGCTGTTTCTGGAGGCGGACGTGGGAGCCATCATCAACCGCTACAAGGAGACGCGCCGGATGCACCCCCTCCTGGAGCAAGCCGGCTCCCTGGAGGCGGCGGTGAACCGGGAGATCGCCCTCATGGCTCCGGTCCGGGCCCAGGCGGACGTGATCATCAACTCCGCCACCTATTCCACCGCCCGCCTGCGGGGAGAACTGCTGCGGCTCTTCGGCGGCACCCAGAGCGCGGGAGAAATGCAGGTCAGCCTGGTGTCCTTCGGCTTCAAGCACGGCCTGCCCCTGGAGGCGGACCTGGTGTTCGACGTTCGCTTTATGCCCAACCCCTTTTATATTGATTCCATGCGCCAAAAGACCGGCCTGGACCCGGAGGTCCGGGAGTACGTCTTTTCCTTTCGGGAGACGGAGCAGTTCATGGAGAAGCTGCGGGAGCTGCTCTGCTTTGTTCTGCCCCTGTACCGGGAGGAGGGCAAGACGGTGCTCGTAGCTGCCATCGGCTGTACCGGCGGCCATCACCGCTCCGTGGCGGTGACGCACTCCCTGGCGGAGTACATCCGCTCGCTGGGCTATCAGGTAACGGAGAATCATCGGGATATGACGCGGGTTTAAATTCGCTTAGGAGGAAAAATGGCAGATATTTCAAGATATATCCGAGAAAAGTTGTTGGAAAAATATGAATTCCAGAATTACGGGCATGCTCTGGAAATACTGCACAACGCATTTCCTCAGGAATGGGGCGAATTGCAGGACTGCCTGGAGCATCTGCTCATTTCAATTGAGGATCTGAGGACAGCCGGAGGAAATGAGACAGCAATTCCCAAGAAATTTGATGATGTCCTATATCCGCTGGGTTGGCGGGAAATTCGAATTACCGGTGACCTATTGGTGAAAATGTACCCCAGAAGGGCATCTCAAAGAGGCCGTTTCGCTGATGAACCGTTCGATGAAAAGATCATTGCAGGATACATTGATGGACACAATATTGACTTTATAAAAGATAAAGTAGCCTTTGATCTGGAATGGAACAGCAAAGACCAAACATTTGATCGGGATTTGCTCGCTATGAGAACTTATTTCGACTGTGGCTTGATCGAAGTCGGAATAATTGTCACAAGATCAAAGGAATTAAATGATATTTTTCGGGAAATACAGGATACACGCGGAAAATCCCTTATAACGAAATATGGAGCCAGCACCACATGGATGGGTAAACTGGAATACAGGCTTAAATCCCGCAGAAATGGAGGCTGCCCCATTTTAGCTGTTGGTATTCGGAAGTCTTGTGTAGAGGGGTATTGATTGTGACAAAGATAGAGCTAGCTCAAACCATTAAAAATTTCAAGCAATATACAGCTGGTCGAAGATATAAAACTATTTACGCAGATCCGCCCTGGCAGTTTCAAAACCGCACGGGAAAAGTCGCGCCTGAGCATAAACGGCTGACCAGATACAGCACTATGCGGCTGGACGAGATCAAAGCCCTGCCCGTCTCAGAGGTAACCGACGAAAAGTGCCATCTGTATTTGTGGGTGCCAAACGCCCTGTTGCCAGAGGGTTTAGAAGTCATGAAAGCATGGGGATTCGAATATAAGACAAATATCATATGGGAAAAGGTTCGTAAAGATGGCATGCCGGATGGCCGCGGCGTCGGATTCTATTTTCGAAATGTAACGGAGATGCTTCTGTTTGGAATCAAAGGGGATAAAAACCGAACCTTAGCTGCTGGCAGGTCACAAGTCAACCTCATACGCTCTATAAAGCGGGAACACTCCAGAAAGCCGGACGAGTTTTGCGCTCTTATTGAAAGCTGCTCATCTGCGCCCTTTTTAGAAATATTTGCAAGAGGCGACCGGCGCGGGTGGGATATGTGGGGCGATCAGGCAACCGCGGATTATGAGCCTACATGGGATACATATTCTAACCACACAATAGCAGAAAGACAAAATGATTATGACTGAAAACAATTTATATCGCGGCCCCAGCGGAAAGGGGCCGAAGATCGTCGCCATCGGCGGCGGAACGGGCCTCTCCACCATGCTGCGGGGTCTGAAGCGGCACACCAACAACCTCACCGCCGTCGTCACGGTGGCGGACGACGGCGGTGGCTCCGGCGTACTCCGCCAGGAACTGGGGATGCTGCCTCCTGGGGACGTGCGAAACTGCCTGGAAGCCCTGGCCAACGTGGAGCCCCTGATGGGAGAGCTGCTCCACTACCGCTTCACCGAGGGCTCCCTCAAGGGGCAGAGCTTCGGCAACCTGTTCCTGGCGGCCCTCAACGGTATTTCCGGCGGCAGCTTCGACCAGGCGGTCAGCCGCATGAGCCAGGTCCTGGCCATCACCGGCCGGGTGCTCCCGGTGACCACCGCCAACGTCCAGCTGGAGGCAGAGTTTGAAAATGGCGCCAAGGTCCTGGGCGAGTCGAAAATCTTCTACTGCAAGAAACGGGAGGACTGCCGCGTCCGGCGGGTGCGCCTGCTGCCGGAACGTCCGGCGGCCCTGGAGAGCGCTCTGGAGGCCATCCGGGAGGCGGACATGATCCTCCTGGGTCCCGGCAGCCTGTATACCAGCGTCATCCCCAATCTGCTGGTGGAGGGCGTGGCCCAGGCCATCGCCGAATCCGATGCCCTGAAGATTTACATCGCCAACGTCATGACCCAGGAGGGCGAGACGGAGGGCTACACCAATGCGGACCATATCCGCGCCATTTTCCAGCACTCCCTGCCGGGACTGTTCCGCCTGTGCCTGGTAAACGCCGCCGCCATCCCATCAGAGGTGCTGGGCCGCTACGCCCGGGAGGGCGCGGAGCCCCTGCGCTTTGACAAGGCCCGGTGCGCTGAGCTGGGCGTGGAGCTGGTCAGCCGCCCCGTGTCCGCCGTCCGGGACGGCCTGGTCCGTCATGACCCCGAGCTCCTGGCCGCGGCCCTGCTGGAGCTCCACGCCCAGCGGAGCGTCCGCATTGCGGGCCTGGGCAGATACCGGACGGAATAAAGGCCGAAACCGCACAGGAATCCAACGGACGCCGCAGACTCAGAAGAGCCTGCGGCGTTTATAAAATATCCCGGTTCTATGAATTTTCATTCATCTCCCACCTGTCCACCGCCTCCGTCAGCCAGCGGCAAAAGCGCCTCCCAGCAGTGGAGTTGAAAAATTTTCCGGTAAATTGCACAAGGACGAGCCATACTCTCCCCCGGAATTCATCAGAACTTTGTATTGCATAAAAAAACAGAACGATATAATATATATACACCACATTACATGAGGATCATTCCATCATCAGGAGGACATACATCATGAGCAAGAAAGAGATCAAAAAAATCGTGCTGGCCTATTCCGGCGGCCTGGATACGTCCATCATCATTCCCTGGCTGAAGGAGAACTACAACAACCCCGAGATCATCGCCGTCGCCGCAGACGTGGGCCAGGGCGACGAGCTGGAGGGTCTGGAGGAGAAGGCCATCAAGACCGGCGCATCTAAGCTGTACATCGAGGACCTGGTTGACGAAATGGTGGACGACGTGATCGTCCCCTCCATGATGATGGGGGCGAAGTACGAGGACTATCTCCTGGGCACTGCCTTCGCCCGCCCCATCATCGGCAAGCGCCTGGTGGACATCGCCAAGAAGGAGGGCGCGGACGCCATCGCCCACGGCTGCACCGGCAAGGGCAATGACCAGGTCCGCTTCGAGCTGGCTATCAAGCGCTTCGCCCCCGAAATGACCATCATCGCCCCTTGGCGGGAGTGGGATATCAAGGGCCGCGATGAGGAGATCGACTATGCCGAGGCCCACAATGTCCCCCTGAAGATCAGCCGCGAAACCAACTACTCCAAGGACAAGAACCTGTGGCACCTGAGCCACGAGGGCCTGGATCTGGAGGACCCGGCCAACGAGCCGAAGTACGACAAGCCCGGCTTCCTGGAGATGGGCGTCTCCCCCGCCACGGCTCCCGACGCGCCCGCTTACGTGACCCTGGATTTCGTCAAGGGTGTGCCGACCGCCATTGACGGCGAGACGATGAAGGCCAGCGATATCATCCGCAAGCTCAACAAGCTGGGCGGCGACAACGGCATCGGCCTTCTGGACATCGTGGAGAACCGCCTGGTGGGCATGAAGGACCGCGGCGTCTATGAGACGCCCGGCGGCACCATCCTCTATCGGGCTCACGAGGTTCTGGAAATGATTACGCTGGATAAAGATACCAAGCATATGAAGAGCAAGCTGGCGGTGGATTTTGCTGACCTGCTGTATAATGGCAAGTGGTTCACCACCCTGCGGGAGTGCCTGCAGGCCTTCGCCGTCAAGACGCAGGAGCACGTTACCGGACAGGTGAAATTAAAGCTTTACAAGGGCAATATCATCACCTCCTCCGTGACCAGCCCTGAGAGCCTGTACTCCGAGAAGCTGGTGACCTTTGAGGAGAGCGACTACAACCAGAACGACGCCACCGGCTTCATCAACCTCTGGGGCCTGCCCGACACCGTCCAGGCATACCGGGAGCAGGGGAAGCTCTAATAAATTACCGGGGGCTTTGCCCCCGGTTCCCCCTTATCTGTGGCCCTGCGGGCCGCGGTCGCTTCTTCTTTCTCTCCGTTGAAGAATGTTTCGTACCGCCCCTGCGGGGCGGCGGGGGCTCTTTTCTTTCGTTTAGCTTCGCGCCTCGCCGGCGCGGGGGCCTTCTTTTCGCGCGAGCGAAAAGAAGCAAAAGGTCGCTTAAGGAACTACGTTCCTTAAGAATCCTCCTGAATGACGGGGGTTATTTGTTTTTGCGCTTCCACTGTAGACTGTCCGGTCTGAAGCGGGCGGCTCCCATGATCGGGCGAAGCGTCTATTTGAGGATGTAAACGGCAGACCCTACCGTCATACACGCTAAAGCTCCCGGGGCAGTTGCGGTAGAAGGCCCCCTAGCAGGCTCTACCCCTTTAACAGGCCGGCAGGCGGAGTTGGTCAACTGCCAAGCCACTAGATTAGATACCCGTAGGATCGGACATTCGGTGGCTTCGCCTACCCAACAAACCCATCGCACAGCCCTTTAACCCCCGTATAGGGCAAAGGCGCGTACGCGCCTGCCCGTTAAGGGATTCTTAAACCGTAGGTTTAAGCGCGTTTTTGCCTACTTTTGCCGCGCGGCAAAAGTAGGCGCGGAGTCCGGGGCCGCGCAGGTCCCGGGCCGATTCGAGAAGAATGTATCGTTCGCGCTCGAAGGGCGCGAAGAAGAAACGAGGAAACAACGATGAAACTATGGGGTGGCCGTTTCCGCAAGGAAACGGACAGTTTAGTAAACGACTTCAACTCTTCTATTCACTTCGACTGCAGGATGTACAAAGAAGACATTGAAGGCAGCATCGCCCACGCGGCGATGCTCTCCGACTGCGGCATCATTTCTCCGGAGGACAAGGATCAGATTACCGCCGGTCTGAAGGAAATTTTGGCTAATATTGAGGCCGGGAAAATCGAATTCACTGCCGATAACGAGGACATCCACATGAATGTGGAGGCGCTCCTGACGGAAAAAATCGGCGCCGCCGGCAAGCGCCTCCACACCGCCCGCAGCCGCAACGACCAGGTTGCCGTGGACCTTCGCCTCTACCTCCGCCGGGAAATCGACGAGATCGTCGGACAAATCCTGGATCTTCAGCAGGCCGTCCTGGACCAGGCCAGCCTGCATCAGGAAACCGTGATGCCCGGCTACACCCACCTCCAACGGGCCCAACCTGTTTCTTTCGCCCATCACCTGCTGGCCTATGGTGAACAGCTCAAGCGGGACGTGACAAGACTGCTGGACTGCAAGGCCCGGATGAACATCTGCCCGCTGGGCAGCGGGGCCCTGGCTGGGACCACCTACCCGATCGACCGCTGGCAGACGGCGAAGCTCCTGGGCTTTGACGCCCCTTGCTCCAACAGTCTGGACGGGGTCAGCGACCGGGATTACGCCGTTGAGCTGCTGAGCGGCCTGTCTATTTTGATGATGCACCTGAGCCGCTTCGCCGAGGAAGTCATCCTCTGGTGCAGCTGGGAGTTTAAATTCATCGAGCTGGACGACGCCTACTCCACCGGCAGCTCCATTATGCCCCAGAAGAAGAATCCCGACGTGGCCGAGCTGGTCCGGGGCAAGACCGGACGGGTCTACGGACACCTCATGGGCCTGCTGACCACCATGAAGGGCCTGCCCCTGGCCTATAACAAGGACATGCAGGAGGACAAGGAGCCAGTCTTTGACGCCATCGACACGGTAAAAATGTGCCTGCCGGTGTTTGCGGGAATGATCGCCACCATGCGTGTACTGCCCCAGAACATGCGCCGGGCCGCCGGGGGCGGGTTTATCAACGCCACCGACTGCGCCGACTACCTCACCAAAAAGGGCATGCCCTTCCGGGACGCCTACACCACTGTGGGCAACCTGGTCTACTACTGTACCGAAAATGGCAAGCTCCTGGAGGAGCTGACCCTGCCGGAGCTCCAGAATATCTCCCCCCTGTTCGGGGAGGACGTGTACGAGGCCCTGCGCCTGGAAACCTGTATGGGGCAGCGCAGCAGCTTTGGCGGCCCCGCTGTGGAGGAAACCGGCAGGCAGATCCACACGCTGGCGGCATTCATCGTGCAGCAGCGGGAGGGGCTTCATGGCGCATGAAGAACCTGATAGAAATTGGACGGATCATTTCCGGCGGCGATGAGGCCGTTCTGGAGGAGCTGACCGCCTGTGTCACGAACCCGGCGGCATATTTCGCAGCCCACGCGGCGCGGTATATGGAGCGATCCATCGATTCCGCTGGCGAACCGGACCTGATTCGATGGATCGGTATGGTGGATATCCTGGAAGAGCACAATTTTGTCTGTGAGCGGGATTGGAAGGACGAAAAAGAGGACTTTGCATACTTCTTCGGCAATCTCGTGGGCATCAAGCGTTTCGGGCTGGAGCTGGACCCCGGCTGGCTGGACGAGGATGGGGATATTGAACAATGGTGCGGTATTCTGAATGAGAAATGGGCCCCGCACCAATGCTGCGCCGGGGCGATCAACATTGACAGCGACAGCTTTGTCCTGTTCCCCTGCCCACTGTCCCAACTGGAACAGCTGAAAAAACTGGCGGAAACAACGGACTATTCCATTGAGAGGGTGTAATGTTTATGAGTAAACCAAAAATCTACATCGACGGCAAGGAGGGCACCACCGGCCTCCAAATCTACGACCGGCTGACGGGCCGGGAGGACATCCGACTCCTGCTCATCGACGAAGACAAGCGCAAGGACACCGCCGAGCGGAAAAAGCTGATGGACGAGGCCGACCTGGTGTTCCTCTGCCTGCCGGACGAGGCTGCCGTGGAGGCGATAAAGCTGGTGGAAAACCCCAATACCCGGATCATCGACGCCTCCACCGCCCACCGGACCGCCCCAGGCTGGGTTTACGGCTTCCCGGAGCTGGGCCAGGAGCAGCGGGATGCCATCCAGACAGCCAAGTGGGTCGCCAACCCCGGCTGCTACGCCACGGGCTTTATCTCCCTGATTGCACCGCTGGTAAAGCGGGGTCTGCTGTCTCCGGACGCATTTCTGGCCTGCCATGCCCTGTCCGGCTACACCGGCGGCGGGAAAAAGGCCATCGCCCAGTACGAAGGCGCGGAGCGAGAGCGGGAGCTGGTCAGCCCCAGGCACTACGCCGTGACCCTATCCCACAAGCACATCCCCGAAATGACGAAGGTCTGCGGCCTCACCCGGAAGCCTATCTTCATGCCCATGATCTGTGACTTTCCCCAGGGAATGGTGGTAACCGTGCCCCTGTACCTGGATATGCTCCGCGGCGGGCAGACACTGGACAGCCTGCGGGCATTCTACCGGGATTACTATGCCGGCTCCCGTTTCGTCACCGTCCGGCCGGACGATGCGCCCATCTGCGGGTTCATCGGCTCCAACAACCTGGCGGGAACCAACGACCTGCAGATTTTTGTCTGCGGGAACGAGGAACAGGTCATGCTCGCCGCCCGTCTGGACAACCTGGGCAAGGGCGCCAGCGGCGCGGCGGTACAAAATATGAACATCATGCTGTGTCTCCCCGAGGAGACAGGGCTGGTCAGTTAGGAGAAGCATCCATGTGCAACGAAGCGGATTTCAACACCATCCCCGGCGGCGTGTGCGCCGCCCAGGGGTTCCGGGCCGCAGGGCTCCACGTGGGGGTCAAAACCCACAACACCAATAAGAAAGACCTGGGCCTCATCGTCTCCGACGCCCCCTGCACGGCGGCGGCAATGTTCACCAGGAACGTGGTCAAGGCGGCCCCCATCCACGTAACCAAATCCCACCTGGCCCGCGGCAAGGTCCGGGCCATCATCGCCAACAGCGGCAACGCCAACGCCTGCGCCCCCCAGGGGGAGGAAAACGCGGAGAAGATGTGCGCGGCGGCGGCAAAGGCCATCGGCTGTACCCCCGAGGAGGTGCTGGTGTCCTCCACCGGTGTGATCGGCCAGACGCTGAAGGTGGACGTGATTGAAAACGGCGTGCCAGAGCTGTACGGCCTGCTGGAGCACAGCGCGGAGGGCAGCAATGGCGCGGCCCACGCCATCATGACCACCGACACGGTGAAGAAGGAATTCGCCGGGCAGGTCATCATCGGCGGCAAGGAGGTCCATATCGGCGGCATCGCCAAGGGCAGCGGCATGATCCATCCCAACATGGGCACCATGCTCTGCTTCCTTACCACCGACTGCGCCATTTCCCAGGAAATGCTCCAGGGGGCCCTGGAGGAAGTGGTCCGGACCACCTTCAACCGCATCAGCGTGGACGGAGACACCTCCACCAACGACACCTGCTGCATCTTGGCCAACGGCCTGGCGGGCAACCGGGAGATCACCGAGAAAAACGACCACTATGTGGACTTTGTCATGAAGCTCCACGAGATCTGCTACCTGCTGGCCCGGGCCATGGCCAAGGACGGAGAGGGCGCGAAGCACCTGATTACCTGCACCGTCCGGGGCGCGGCAAGCGAGGAACAGGCGGAGACGATTGCGAAATCCGTCATTTCCTCCACCCTGACCAAGGCCGCCATTTTCGGCTGCGATGCCAACTGGGGCCGGGTTCTGTGCGCCATGGGCTACTCCGGGGAACAGTTTGACCCGGAGAAGGTGGACGTATCCTTTGCCTCCAACGCGGGTGAGATTTTGGTCTGCCAGCAGGGCAGAGGACTGGCATTCGACGAGGACCTGGCGAAGAAGATTCTCACGGAGGACGAGGTGGACATCGACATCACCATGTCGGAAGGGGACGAGAGCTGCACCTGCTGGGGCTGCGACATCACCTACGAC
>VSNB01000098.1 GCA_009774055.1 Clostridiales bacterium | reverse complement strand
GGGCTGAGGGGCTTGGTCCAGTACATGCCGGTCTGGTAGATGTCTTTCGCGGCCTTCAGCACCCGCTGGGCCGCCGCCTGGTCGGAGCAGCCGGGGTTGACCTTCAGGTCATAGACGCTCCAGTTGGACAGCAGGTGGCACCACAGCGCCATCTTGGTGGCGTAGTAGGCTTCGTACTTGCTGTTCAGCCCCAGCTTATCCAGCGCCACATGGGGATAGCCGGAGGCCACAATGCCCAGCACCTTGGTATCTGTGCATTTCTGGTTGGCCAGATACTCAACGCCGGTACCGGCAGGGACTGTCTGCGGGACACCCGGCGTGTTGGGGTTAACACAGTAGGCGGGAATCTCGCTGGTCGAACCGTCCTGCGCCTTGTAGTTGTAGTAGGTATACTTCTGCGTCCGGGCGGCGCCGTTGATGGAGAGATAGTCCAGTGCTGTGCCGTCTGAGAATATCTTGATCTCGCCTAAAGCTTCCTCCTCGCTGGAGGCTGCCAGGGCGGGAGCAGGGAGCATTCCCAACACTGTGACCAGTGTCAGGAACAGGGCCAGGATTCTTCGTTTCATATCGCTTCCTCCTATAGTTTTAGGATATAGTGAGGCGGTGTGCCCTCTAAGGACACACCGCCTGTCTCATATTCTGCGTTATTTTAGCGCAGATTGTATTCCGTTCTCAGGAAAATTCCATCCGCAAATACATCCCAGACCTCCAGGTAGTAGTCTCCGCCTGGGCAGGAGTGCAGTACCTCCGGGACAGCTTCCTCCCGCCAGGGCCAGAAGGGGGCGCCGATCTTATCCTCTGGGAGCGTCAGGTGGATGTGTACCCAGGGGGTCCCATCCCCCCGCATCCTCGGGCTGCCGCTCTGCATGATCCATTCATCCTCGCCCATGGCGTTGTAGAGGCTGTAGAGCATCCGGCGGGTTTCGTAGAGGTTGCGGATGAAGATGTAATCGCCATCTGGATCGTTGAACCTCCGGACCTCCGCTTTCGGCAGCTCCGGCTGGTCGAACTGGCTCCAGTCGCAGACCGCTTCCGGCAGGGGGCCGGCAGGGCCGTCCGCAAAGTAGTTCTTGTCATACCGGCTCACGTCCGTGATGGTGTAATTGGTCCCGTCATCGCAGCGGACCACATCTCCGGCCTGGGGAATGTACTGCGAACCGTCCTGGGGGATATTGATGGAGCCGTCCGTGTTTTTGCTGAGTGCGGAGGGGGAGGTCTGGCTGGGGGGCGTGGTTGGTGCAGGTGCGGTCACCTCCGTTTCATAGGGCTTGTCCGGGTGGATGGTGACGGTGTTGGTCCCGGCGTCATAGGTGACGCCGAAGTCCACCGTCTGTCCGATGTCCCGGAGCTTCACGTAGTTGCTGCCGTTGATCTCGTAGGCTTCCAAGGGGATGCGCTGCTCGTTGATGTAGAATTTCTGGCTGCTGGGATTGGCCATGAGTCCCGCTGCCGCCTGTGTCGCGGGACCGCTGACGGCGATCCCCGCCAGGATGCCCGCCGCCACCAGGGCGATCTCTTTTCTTCTGCTCATGATCGTTCCTCCTTGTATTGTAATGGTTTGTCCTTCTGTAACTACTACAATACCGGAGAAACGATTATAAGTCTAGCGGAACATGTGCAAACCTATGGAGAAGAAAAGCCGCCCAAGCGAAGCAATTTACACAATTTCCTGCCCGGTGACGCACCAGCGGAAGTCACGCTGGTCCCGGACGCAGGTGTACAGCGTAATCACGTTGGACTGGGATGCGGCGAGGGCGCTGCGGTCCGTCTCGCTGACCTTGGAGACGCTTGTCACCTCGTAGGTGCGGGTCCCCAGCTTGGTAGTGAGGGTGATCCTGTCGCCCAGCTCCAGGGTATGAATTTTCCCAAAGTAGGAATTTGCACCGCGGTTATGGGCCGCGAACCCTGCATTGCCGTCCCAGATGCTGGTTTCCTCGAAGTGGCCCGCGCCCCGCTTCAGGGTGGCGGCGTCTGTACCTTCGAAGATGTCAACGGTCAGGCCGATGGCGGGGATCTCCAGCGTACCAAGGGAGCCGTTCTTATAGTAGAGATCGTCCGTGACCTCGGTATAGCCGGAGCTGGCGGGTGTGGTCACCGTCACATCCGCGCTGCCGGGGACCATGGTACTCCCGGCAGCGAGATCGGCCGGCACAGACTCAGTGGACAGGCCGCTCATATCAGGCGGGAAAACGACTACGAAATCACCGTTGACCGTCGCGCCGGTGGCAGGCATGGCGCTGGGGACCAGATCAGGGGTCAGGTACTCGCCGGTGTTGAGGGTGTTGCTGGTGGGCGTCCCGAAACCGGGCGGGATGAGGGCGGCGTTCTTGCTTATGTCCTCGTTCTTCTGCGCACCGCCATCCGCCGTCACCACCGGGTCCACAGAGGTGGGCTTGCCGTAGCCGGACTGCTCATCCTCGTCAAAGGTGTATTCCAGCGCGAAGGCCGGGACCGCCAGCGCCAGCAGCATACAGACCGCCAGAATAGTTGTCAGGGATCTTCTTTTCTTCATTATGCATTCTCCTCTCCGGCTTCATGCCGTTTCTTCAAAAACAGCGCCGCGCCCACGCCGCCTCCGGCGAGGACCACAGCGCCCAGGGGGACCAGGACATAGGCCCAGTTAAACTGAAAACCGCCATTCGAGACGGTTTTGTCCGGGACAATAACGGGATCAATGGGTTCCGGGATGGGGATCACGGGCTTGATCTCCGTCCCCTCGAAGACCGCCACATACCGTACCCGATCCAGCGCGATCTTACTGACGGTACCCACATATTTTGCCGTCACCGTGTAGCCGGTGACATAGCTGCTGGTTGCGGTGCCGGAGTAGGTCGCCACGGCGGTGTACCTGTCGCCAATGGCGTAGCCGTCCAGATCGCCGGTATTGTCCGTCTGCCAGGAGACGTCCTGGAGGGTCATGGTCCTCCCGTTTTCATCCACCGTCTTGGGGATATACTGGGTATCCTGGCTGCCCAGGTTGGGGTAGCGGCGGGTGGTGGTCACCTTCCTGCTGGAAGTGCCGTACCCAGCCGTCTCCACCTGAACGGTGTCCAGCTGGAGCGTCAGAGTCCCGGAGAGGCCGTCCTCGGTGACGAATTCCTTCTCCTGGGGCAACAGGGCCAGGATGGAGGCCATATCCTTGTTCTTGCTTTCCAGCGACACCTCCTCGGTGTGCTGCCGTTCCTGGTACTCCGGCATCTCCTGTTTGAGGAGGTCGGTGAGGGTATAGTGGACGCCGTCCTGTTCAAAGTCAGAGCGGGGGATGCCCGCAGGGTCCTGCTCCGGCGAGAGGTCATAGACCTTCCGGATCTCGCCGCCGTCCTCGCTCTGCTCCACAGCGGTGGGATAGCACACCTCCGCCGCCAGAGCGATGGGGGACATGCAGGAGACTGCTGTCAGCACAACGGCCAACAGCAGCAGTGTCATTGTTCGTTTCATGATGTACTCCTTTACATATTCATAGTGGGGCCTGTCTGTTCCGGCCCTTGGGGCCGCTGCCCCTGCGTGAGTTCCTCCAGCTTCTCCCTCGCCCAGTCCGGCAGGTATTGTTCGTCCAGCACCCCGATGAAGTCGGCCCGGTTCCAGCGCGTCTGCTCGCCGTCTCCCAGACAGGTCGCGTACACGGCCCGCCCGGAAGCGGTGGGAGAACAACCAAATCCCGTTTCCCCCAGCCAGAGTTGATTGAGCGGGCTCCAACAGCTTTCCTTCAGCGTGTTGGGACTTAGCACCAACACTTTGCCGGTGTAGTCCAGACCCTTTTCACTGTTGACGCAGTGTTCCGGACCGAACAGCCCCAGCGTCTGATACGTCTCACGGACTTGCCCTATAAACGCTTCCAGTAGCGGCGTGGCGGCATCTACCGCGTAATAGCGGTTGTTATCGCCGTCCGGCGGTACATAGATCTGCTCACCCCAGGCGAGAACGTCCTCCCGAATGGATTCCGGATGTTCCATTTTACACAGCGAGTTGGCGAGGACGAAGCTGACGCGCTGAAAACCGTACCGCTCCAGCGTCATGTCCACACACCCCGCTTGCAAGCCATTTCCTATGGCGCAGGCGCGGATGTCGTGTTCAATAGCGCAGGCGCATCCGACATTCAGCCGGAAACTTTTAGCGTATTCCTTCAATTCGTCTCTCCGCTCCGCGTCTTCATAGGCGCTGCGGTAAATGCTTGGAAAATCACAATCCATAGATGATGTCCTCCGCCATGAGCCGCTCCTCCAGAGTGCCCAGGCACACGCCCATCATGGCCAGTACGGAAAGCTCCCACTCCGGCACATCGGTAAGGTCGTGACGGTAGTCCGCCTGTCCCACCGTCACCGTACCCGGCTCATTTCCCGTCCATGCGCAGAGCTTGGCGTTCGCCGGGATTCCAACCTCCTCCCGGACCGCTTCCGGTACGATGGTCTGCGTCCGCTCCGGCAGGGCGGGGCACTCTCCGTCCTCGCCGCAGTCCTCGCAGCGGCCGCACACGCCGGCCAGATGCCCGTTCAGCTCCACCGCCAGCCGCTGAAGGCTGTCCACGGCGCGGATGATCTCCATCGCGGTCATCCCTTTCCGCAGGATGATCACCGCACTATCCGCCGCCCGGATCTCCACCGGCTCCCCTTTTTCCAGGCCGCCCAGTTCCAGCACAGCGTTGGGGATGACCAGCTTCTTTTTGGTGGTTTCCTTGATAAATTTTTGCATAAGATGTTTCCTTCCATCAAAATAGAGCGATCTGCGAGGTAGCCCGCATCCGCTCGTTCATGTCGTAGTTGGCGATCAGCAGCTCCGGGAACTGCGCACCGTTCTCATACCGCAGCTTGATCGAGTTGGGACGGGTGACCTCCTGGATCATGATGCCGGGGTAAGTATACAGGCGGCGGACAAAGGGATCGTCGTTATAGGACAGCAGGAACTTCCCCTCGATCTCCAGCAGAGCGTCCCGCAGCCGGTAGTGGTCCTTCTTCCGGAATCCGCATTCCCCGATATTCTTGTAGTACCCCTCGGTGGCGTGATAGGGCGGGTCGCAGTAGAAGAAGGACGAGGGCCGGTCATAGTGCCCTATCAGCTTCTCGAAGTCCTGGTTCTCCACTACCACATCCTTCAGCCGCCTGCTGGCCTGCTTGATGAGGGGGAAATCGTTCCACATATCGTGGGGCTGGCTGGCGAAGCTGGTGAGGCCGGAGGCGTAGCTCTGCCGGATGATCTGGTAGAACCATGCCGCCCGCTGGACATCCGTGGTGCGCTTCTGCCGAAGGGACAGCCGTACATGGTCGAAGTCCGCGCGGGAATTCAGGACGTACTCCAGGGCGGTGATGAGCAGGTCCGGCTTGTCCCGGACGCAGCGGAACAGGTTGGACAGGAGGACGTTGAAGTCGTTGTACACCTCAAGATCCTTCCGGGGCGGCTTATGGAACAGCACCCAGCCCCCGCCTCCGAACACTTCAATAAACCGCTCATAGTCCAGTGGAAACCGGCACAGTACTGCGTCCCGCAGAAGCTTCTTTCCTCCGATCCAGCTCATGAAGCTGTTCAGGGCGGATCACCTCCACCGGCCTCCTCCCCGAAGTTTTCCAGCGACGTCTCCAGACTGGCGATGACCTCATCCAGTCCCGCCGCCATGGCCCTGAGATTCAGGATCGTGCCATACAACTCGCCGGCGTTCCTGGCGTAGAACATGCCGTCCGGCCCGCCGCAGATGGGGACCTGCTTCTTCCGCAGGCGGTTGACCTGCCGCTGCAGCTCCTTCTCGCTGATGTGAAATATCTGCGCCAGTTCCTGATACGTGGCCGCGTTCTTCCTGCCCAGGCAGTTTCCTCTCAGATGTTTTTTCAGCTGTTCGCTTGCCATTTTTCTTCCTTTCCGGCGCCGCTTCTCTGGAAAAGGATACAAAAAAAGAGGGGCCGCTTGTCCCTCCGGAGAAACGGCCCCTTAAAAATTATTGCATGATCATCCCGCCCTGCTGCTGTTCCAGCACGGGGGAATCTCTTTTTCGGATGTAATTCAGCCCATCCGCTGTCGTTTGATAGCCCTGCTGTTCCGCCAGTGCGGCGGCGTAGGCGGCATAGTCGAAGCAGCCCTTGACCGCGTCGCCGCCTTTCGCCCACTCCTGCCCGTTCACCTCCTCCGTGACCTTATCCAGGAAGCGGTCCTTGCTGATGTAATCATAACCGCTCAAGCTGCTGGCGATATTCAATGCATCGTACAGATGGCGGCAGCTCTCAAGCTCCAAGGCTGCGGAAAATCGTTCAAGGAAATCCGGACTGCCCTGTCCCCGTTTATCCAGAAGGATGCCAAGTTCCTGCCCATCGTAGACCAGATCGGCAAGATTGTCGTACTGACCGGCGAGATTCTGGACGCAGGGCAGCACGCACCGAGCATCCAGCAGCGTACATTCCTGGATGGTTTTCACCCGCAGTTCATCCAGCGCAAGCCTGATCTCTCCCGGCCCGTCATTATTGACCTCGTTATAATCCGGGAGCTTTACCCACACGCCTGCCGGCATGGCCTCCGATGCCAGCTTCAGACGGACGCTCCAGCCTTCCGCTTCCGGAAGCTCGCCGCCATCGTAGATCATGACCGGCTGGCTGGCGGGGTACTCCACGTAGCAGTTCCCGATGAACAGGCCGGGATGCTGATCCTCATACGCATATCCCAGCGCGGTCAGGTCAAAGTAGGCCTGCTGATCCTGCGGGACGCATTGCACGAACAGGGAGAATTCCCCCAGAGCTGTATAGCTCCCCACGTGTCCCCGCACCTCATATTCATCCAGGGACAGCAGGCAGTTTACCGCGCCCGCCATATCCTGGGGCGGTTCACGGGCCATGGCGGCGGAGAGGATGGTCCTCTCCCGGACGCTCAGTACCTCCAGATGCTCCGCCAGCCACTGCTTTTCCTCCGCCGTTCCCGGCAGACACAGGATCGTTTCATCATAACTGCGCTCCATTATACCATTTCCCTTCTGCCCTTCTGCCTGCTCTTTTTCTATATCTGTAACAACCTTGCCGCATTCCTTGAAAATGTGATCCAGCAGCTCCTGGGGAATATCTGTTTTAAACCAGTGTTTGTCAGCAGCCTGGTCGATATAAAAGACATTGCTGGGCACATCCCCCGGCACTTCCGGATAGTTATTTTCCGTTACCAGATAGAATTCTTTATCCACAAAGTCGTAATTGACCCACATGCCGAAGCAATCCGGATCGTAATCACAGCCATCAATTTCTTGTGCAATAGATCGAATCTCCTCCGGCACACCGGATATATCGACAGAGAAAATTATCACGTCGCCATCAAAAACATCATAATGATCGATCCCCTTGCATTCCAATCTGCTCACATCCTTTATTTCGTTCTGATGTTGAACTTCCTGTCATCATGACTGCGCTTTACCTACATCATCTCCATTCCGCCCTGACCGGGCTGCTGCTCCATGGCCTGTTCTCTGTTCTCCCGTTCCACCAACCCGTATCCTGTGATGGTGGCGTGATCCCGCTCAAGCAGAGCGCGGCCATAACTGTGGAGGTCAATGTACGGCATGAGCGTTTCCGCATCCTTATCACCTATCACGACCTTCAGCTCATCCCGTGCCATGTCCTCCGGACTGCTGACCTTGGACTCGAAGAAGTATTCGTCCACCATACCGGCGAGGGAGATCATCCGCGACAGGTCCGAGCAGTCCTCCGCCGCCAGGATGGCCTTATACCGGGTCAGCCGGCCCTTCGCGTCCAGCTCCGACAGACGGTGGGACAGCTCCAGGATCTGCGGCGTCTCGCCGTTAAAATACATTTCATGGTTCAGGCAGGGAAGCGCACAGTCCTGGATAGAGGCTGCGACATCCTTCCAATCCGGCTTTCCCAGCTTTTCCAAGGTTTCCCGCAACTGCTCCTCCGGGGCGGGGAGCCGCAGTTGGATCACCTCCGGCTTTCGGCCGCCTCCGGCGAGGGGCAGGGCCGCCATATTGACCAGGATGGTGTAGGGCGGCTTTCCGGGCAGGAAATCCATAGTTTTGCTGACGCAGTGTATCTCCGATTGCCGCTCCACGTAGCCGAAGCTGGTATATACGCTGTTCTCCCGCTCCCGATGCTCCCTGCCGATCTTTCCGTAGTCCAGCAACGCCAGCGCGGCTTCTGTCAGCCCGTTGGTATCCTCGATAAAGCCGTTTTCCACCAGGAATTTCCCCAGTTGAAAATCCGTCATGGCATCCGCCGCAACTACGCAGCAGTCCGTGCTGTGGGCGAAGTCGATGAGCCGGGGAATTTCGATGGTAACGGCGCTCTTTCCAATCTCCATCCCTACCAGTCCCTCGAACGCCGCCATCTCCTGCACAGAGGTGAACTCCGACAGCTTTCTCGCCAGCGCGTTGAGCTGATAGATGTCCGGTTGCTCTCGGATACACTTGTCCAGGTAGTCATACGTTTCATGGATCTTCAACACTTCCACATAGGGCAGTTTCCCCGGCTCCAGCCGCAGCCGCTCCATCATGTCCAGCATCTCATGATCGCTGGCGGGGAAGTCCAGTTCCACGTAGTTGTTCCTTCCATGGGAGGCGTAGATGTGGAATATCTCAGCCAAGGGTCATCCCTCCCTGGATCTGCTCCGTTTCCATCTCAGGAAACAGCCGGTCGAGATGGTCCGTCTGAAATCCGTTTTGTTCGCAAAAGCTCTCCAGACTGACCGTTTCCCTGTCCATCGTGAACCGGCCGTCGATCCGCATCATATTGCGCCTTGTCCGGACCAGCTTTTCTGGTACAAGGACGCTCCCCACGTAGTCATATTTGGGCATAAAGTTCCACATCCGGTCTGATTCCCGGATGTTTCTGCCTGAAAGGTTATAGCTGTACCATTCCTCCGGCACCTGTCCGGCTGGGACGGGTTCGTTGAATATCAGGACGGGATACTGGAACAGCCGTCCCGGCAGCACATGGTCCCGGTCCATGCTGCCGAATTTCATAAACCGGGGGCTCTCATCGATCTCGAAATCTCCATGCAGCGCAAGGGGCTGTTCCGTCTGTCCGGCGCAGTCCTCCCGCAGCCTTTTGGCCAGACGGCAGCACTGCCATATGGAGAGCAGACTTCCTTGCTTACCCATCTCCTCCGCATGGATGCTGAGTCCGCGGACAATGGCCCCGGCCTGCCTGGCGCTGACGCGCAGTTCTGCCGGCTGTCCTTTCACGGCGGCATTGATCTTTTTATGATACTCCTTCTGAAGTACCGTTGGCCCCATACCTGCCGCGGCATCCTCCGGGGCCCATACCCAGAGCATCTCGTTTACCAGGTCCCGCAGATCGGGCAGGAAGTCCCGCCCGCCGTTCTTGGCGAGTATCGCCGCGTGATCCACCAGCGCGTTGACAGCGGCCATTACGGCCGTCATTTCGGGGGTTTCCAGTTTTTGCGTCTGTTTCTTCTGAAAATCCATTATCATGCTGTTCATACCTCATTTCTCCTTATAGTTGTTCCGGGCTTGGGAGCGTGGGTTTGGTTTTACCCAAAGCTCATCCCGCCTCCCAATACTGGGCCGGACGGCTGCACCGGCGTCTGGTCCTGCTGCACTCCGCTCCATGCCTGCCGGAGCCCTGCCGCGACAGATTCGCAGGCTGCCAGTCCGCTGTCCAGCGCCTCCTGATCGATCTTTTGGAACTGGCCCGCCATATCGATGAGATGATCCTCCAGCCCGATCAGGATATTTTCTTTTCTGCTCTCGCTCAGCTCCGGCGCGCTGCCGTTGCTCCGGGCATCGGATACCGCTTTGTCAAACAATGCACCATACTGCTTTTCCGCCTCCATAGGATCTGCATCCGGGTCCTCCGGCCAGAAGGACGCAAGATGGCAGATGAAATCCCGGAGGGCGGGGAGCTGTTCCTCGTTTCCTTGGGCGGCAAGATACGCGCCATGTCCGATCAGGCCATGCAGGCATAGCCTGATCTCCTTGGACCGGGCCTGGTAGTGTTCGTCTGAGAGCGTCCATTTGGAGAGCTTCCTGCCGGGAATATTGCCTGCAATGCACGCCAGAGTGGGACATATCTTGAGCTTTTCTGAGAGCGGCGATCTCCTGGACTGTTCCTGATCCCGCATGAAATCCCGCACACGCGCTTTTTCAAATTCCGCCACCATCTGTTACCCCCTTTATCAGATCATGCGAGGCCCGTCAGCCTGCCCCGGAGCCTGTTCGTAAGTTTTGGGGTCCGCGCCGGGCTTGTCCCAGCCGAATAAGCTGCCGAAGCACATGGCTTCCTCCTGGGCCCTGCTGATGCCCCTCTGCTGGTTGAGGTGATCCGCAAGGCGGCGGTTCTTTTTCGGATCGTTCCGGTTCCATTCCGTCTGAAAATACCCGCTCTCGCCGCGCTTGAGGAGGATAAGGCTTCCATCACTGGGCAGGGTGGAGTAGCACAGCTCCGGCAGCTTCTCAGAGAATTTTGGATCGAAGCGGTCCCGCTCCGTCATGATGCTCCAGTTATCGCCGTTCCAGAGGTGGACGTACAGCTCGCCATTCCCGATGCGGATGGGATGCTGTTCATACGACTCGCCAAACCCATCGGACGCCTGTCCGGAAACGGACTCCATCAGCGTATCCAGCTCCTCCGGCGTCAGCCGGCCCTGCACCTTGCACTCCGCAACGCCCCAGAGCTGCCCCTCCCTCTCCTCCGCCGTAAACACATAGGAGAGGACCTTCTCGTTCACACTGTCTATCTTGCTGTAGTAGAGCATCATACCCCGTTCCGCCTCCTCCGGTTCCCGTTCCTTGAGCAGCGAGGCCAGGATGTGGTCCTCGTAGGCCAGAAGCCCCCTGCCATCCAGCGGCGCGCCCTCCTCCGGCATGTCGCCCCACTGGTGTCAGCGCCAGTGATAAAATGTAAGAAAACGCCGAGGAAAAAATGTAGATTTATGGCGGAGGAGGCGAAAAAA
>VSNB01000097.1 GCA_009774055.1 Clostridiales bacterium | reverse complement strand
GCGCTGGGGGCCTCTGCCCTGTACCACGGGGCCTGCCACGGATACCTCTACAATGGGGCGGCGGAGGCCCTGCCGGTTCCGCCGGAAAAGCGGCCCGAGCGGCCTGAGAAGAAGAAGCCCGCCCGGCCCCGGGGCGACCGCCGGGACCGTCCCCAGAAGATGATGGAAGAGGCGGCGGAGTCCGCGCCGGTGGTGAAGCCCGCAGACCTGGGCCAGCCCGTCAGCGACGAGAAGGCCCAGCAGATCACCGCTTTCCTGACGGGACTGCTGGAACACATGAAGTGCCGCGCCCAGGTGAAGGTGTATATGGACGCCGAGGGGCGGTACAAGGTCGTCCTGGAGGGCGAGAAGCTGGGAGCCCTCATCGGACGCCGGGGCGAAACCCTGGACGCCATCCAGCAGCTGGCCAACTACTCCGTCAACAAGGGCGGGGACAAGCGGGTCCGAATTCACGTGGACGCGGAAAACTACCGCCTCAAGCGGGAGCAGAGCCTCCAGCACCTGGCCCGCAAGGTGGCCGGGAAGGTGCTGCGCTTCAAGCGCAACGTCACCCTGGAGCCCATGAACGCCTACGAGCGGCATGTGATCCACACCGCCCTGCAGGACATAGAGGGCGTGACCACCTATTCCATGGGCACCGACCCCAACCGGCGGGTCATCGTGGCCTACGACAGGAGCAGACCGTCTGGCCGGACGGATTAAAACGGACGCAAAGGGGCGCGGAAGGGTATCCCTCCGCGCCCCCCTTATTTGTCAGCCGCGCTGAGCATGTTTTCTATGGAAAAGCCAGGCTAAAGCCGCGCATATGGCAATCCCGATCCCATATGGGATGCCCAGCAAAAAGGCGGTATCCGCCGGCGCGCTGTACCCCGCGTATTGGCCGCCCAGCTGAAGAGCACAGTAATTGTACGCAACTGCGGCGCACATGGCGTTCGAAAGCAGGACCGCAAGCGCGGCATAAAGAGCGGCTAGGTATTTGTACTTCTTCATTACAACCCCTCCATAATTTATTTTTTTCTGAGAATCATCACGATTCCCACGATCATGAACGCTGCGAACAACGCGATGAGCATCCCCGTTCCGTTCAAGGTGACTGCCGACGACGCGTCGATCTGATCGACAGACGCCGGGCGCATAACCGTCAGGACGCTGAACAGAATCAGGCAGACGGCGCCGGCCGCACAGAGGAAAATCCCGATCCTGCTCTCCCCCGTTTTGCAGGGGGGCGGGTCCCGGTTCTCCTTTATCCCCACGCCGGTGTCGCCGGCAGTCTGATTTCCGGTAAGCTCATCAATGGAAATTTGAAAGCACTCGCTCAAAGCCTTGAGTTTATCCAACTCCGGAGTGGACAGCCCTCCTTCCCATTTGGATATCGCTTGTCTTGAAACGCCGATTTTTTCCGCGAGCTGTTCCTGTGACAGCCCGCTCTTTCGCCTGAGGGTATATATTTTTTCAGACAACATCCGCTTGGCCTCCTTGCCATAATCATACCGCAATTCCCCGAGGCACGCTATCAACTGCCCTTGAAACTTCCGCAACCGGCGGTTGCGTTTCTTGGAATAGCGAGGAATTCCTGCATTTTTGCGTCAACGGGGTTAGGGCATGTTTGAAAAATGTCAAAACGCCCAAGCAGCGGATCTTTTTCCGCTGTGCGGCGTTAAAAATTCTTGAAATCCGTCAGGATTCCTGCGAATTTTTGCCTTGCCCAGCGAAAAAATCTCTCGCTGTTGGGCATTCCGCCATTTATCAAACAAGCCCTAGAAAAGGGCGGCGCGCGTCTTGCGGGAAAAACTTTCCCCAATCCGCGCGCCTCGCCCTGCGTCGACTATATTACTCCGCCTTAGACTGGTCCGCTTCCAGCTCCGCCAGGGCGGGGCGGAAGACAAGGAAGAACGTGATCGCCGCCGCCGTGACGGAAATGAAATCGCTGACCGGCTCCGCCAGGAATACGGCGAATACCTTATTCTCAAAAAACTGCGGCAGGAGGAAAATCAGGGGAATGAGTAAAATGATCTTCCGCAGGCAGGCGATGAACAGGGACGCCTTCGCCTTGCCGATGGCCATAAGGGTCTGCTGCACCGACATCTGAATGCCGAACATGCCCAGCACCGCCGTATAGAGCCGCAGCGTCCATTTCGCCGTGTCCATCAGAAGGGGGTTGTTGTTGAAAATGCGGATGAACACCTGGGGGAACAGCTGCACCAGGAGCCAGAAGGTCAGCATCAGGGCGCAGCTGACCTTCAGGAGGGCGAAGAAGGCGTCCTTGACGCGCTTGGCGTTCTTCGCGCCATAGTTGTAGCTGATAATGGGCTGGGCCCCCTGGCCCAGGCCCTGGGAGGGAATCCACACCATCTGCAGCACCGTGTTGGCGATGGTCATGGCCCCCACGGCGATGTCGCCGCCATAACGCTGGAGGGAGGAGTTGAAGGAGATGGACAGCAGTGCCTCGGTGCTCTGCATGACGAAGGGGGAAACGCCCAAGGCCAGCACCGGGGCCATCAGCGTCCAGCTGGGCCGCAGGCTGCCCCGGCGCAGGCGCAGGGTGGTCCGCTTTCCCGTGAGGAACCGCACCACCCAGATGCCGGATACCGCCTGGGAAATCACCGTAGCCAGGGCCGCGCCCTGTACGCCCATATCAAAGGCGTAGATAAAGATGGGGTCCAGGATGATGTTGCTCACCGCGCCGATGAGCACCGTGCGCATGCTGACGGTGGTAAACCCCTGGGTGGTGACGAACAGGTTCATGCCCAGGGCCATCATGACGAAGATCGAGCCGCTGGAATAGATGCGCATGTAGGGCAGGGCGTAGACGATGGTTTCCTCACTGCACCCGAAGATCCACAGGAGCTGCTCCCCGAAGATCCAGAAAAGCGCCGTCAGCGCAATGGCGGTCCCGATCAGGCAGGTGAAGCAGCTGCCCATGATTTTTTCCGCCTTCTCGTTGTTCCCCTCTCCCATGGCGATGGCCGCCCGGGGCGCGCCGCCCTGGGCCACCAGCATGGTGAAGGCCCCGATGAGGTAGATCACCGGGAAGCACAGGCCGATCCCCGTCAGGGCCGTCATGCCGACCTCCGGCATGTGGCCGATGTAGATCCGGTCCACGATGTTGTACAGCAGGTTCACCAGCTGGGCCACCACCGTGGGTACGGCCAGCTTCAGCAGCAACCGGCCCACGGGGGCGGAGGAAAGCTGCTGGGAAATGTCTGTATTGCGTTGACTGTTCATAGGATGTTCCTTTCTTGGGGCGGACGCGCCCGACAGACAGCAGTATACCACAGGCGCGGCCGTTTGTCACCTGGTATTTTGTTCGCTGGAGAACTTTTTGGGTTGGCAGGGGAGCGCGGAAAAGGCCCGGGGCCCTTCCTGCCGGTTTGGAGGCTTGCGGCGGAGGGTTTTGGCCTTCTTGTGTTGCTAAAAAAGATGCGGCTGCATCAGAAGTGCCAGCCATCAGGACTGTACCCGAAACCAACTCGAAGCCCAGCGCAGCGGGTTCGAGTTGGAAAGGAGGAGCAAGGGAGCGGCGCGAAAAATCGGGCGCTCCCGTAAGGGAACGCCCGATTTTGAGTGGAGCGGACTTTGCTCCGACGTGGTCGGAGTGCGGGGACTCGAACCCCGGGCCTCCTGCTCCCAAAGCAGGCGCGCTACCAACTGCGCAACACCCCGTTATTTCATTCCGCCGACGTCCTGGGCCTCCCGCATAGAGCGCCCGCAGGCGGGAGCGAGCCGGCAACCTCTATTATACATATTTTTTCCCGCTTGTCAAATGTTCCGCGGCATTTTGCCCGGACGGAGAAAAAATCGGCCCCGGAGGCGGACGCCTCCGGGGATTTGGGGGCTGTCTGTGTGGGGGAGGGAAATTTTATTCGGCCTCGTACTGCTCCAGTTCTTCGTAGAACAGGTTCAGACGCTCGCCAAGATCCATGACGATCTCGTCGTCCTCGCCCTCGATGGCGGTGGCGAAGTCCTCATAGCCCTTGCAGTTTACCGCAAAGGCGTTCAGAACCTTCCGCATCAGGCCGACGGTTACGATCTCGTCGGGGTCCAGAGGCTCCTCTTCCGTGTCTGCGACCAGCTCCTCCGACAGGGCCCAGAAGATGGCCTGGGCGTAGTCGTGGTCCATGAACTTGAAGTCCTCGGGCAGCTCCACGTCGGCGATTTCCTCGCGGACGCGCAGCTCTTCCAGCAGCTGAGCCGTGCTCATCATGCCGGCCAGAGGCACTTCCTCGTCCTCAATGTCGACGGTGTCGGCATCGGGGGCGCCGCCCATGGGGACGTCGGGATCAGGGATCACCACGCCGGGCTCCTCGGGCTCGGTGGGCTCCTCGGGATCAACGGGCTCCTCAGGCTCAGTGGGCTCGGAAGGCTCCTCGGGATCGGTAGGCTCGGTGGGCTCAACAGGGATGGGATCCCACTTGGCGGTCAGCATGATATTGCCATTCACAGTTTCCGGCAGCTCCAGGTTCCAGCCAGCGAAGGTATAGCCCTCACGGGTGGGCTCCTGGCAGGTCGGGAACTCGCTGCCCTTTTCCAGATTGGAGGTCTGGAGCACCTTTTCACCGTCATGATAGGTAACGTTGAAGTACTGGTCATGGGCGGCTTTCAGACACAGGACGCCATTGCCATCAAGGGAGGGGATCAAATAATTGCCACCCTCCCAGCGGCCATCGCTGGCATCCCCCATCCACTGGCTGACGTTCTTGCCGCCCTCCATGACACCCATGTCCTTGGCGGAAATCAATACGATGCTGCCGCCTTTCCTGGTGTCGCTGTAAATGTCGTCGCCGCTTACATCCGCAGAGTTACCGTACAGCTTGCCGCCGTTCATGGTGAACGTAGCGGTGTGATTGAACACGCCGCCGCCGTAGCCGTTTGCGGCAGTGTTGCCGGTGATCTCTCCGCCGTTCATGATGAACTTAGTGTCCTTATAGCTGTACACGCCGCCGCCGCCGTAGTTTTCGCCGAAACAGGCGTTGCCGGTAATGCTGCCGCTGTTCATGGTGAACGTGACGCCGTTGGCAAGGCGCACGCCGCCGCCCACCATGTCGGCGGTGTTGTTGGAGATGCTGCCGCCAGTCATAGTAACATTGGCCTTATTACCCGTGGCATAGATGCCGCCGCCCTGGTTGGCCTTATTGCCGGTGATGCTGTTGCCGTTCATGGTGGTCGTGCCGATACCCATGACATAGACGCCGCCGCCGTTCTGGTTGGCCTGGTTACCGGAAATGGTGTTGTTGGTTAACTTGACGTCATTTCCGTTAATGAAGATACCGCCGCCCCGGTCGGCGGCTTCGTTGCCAGAAACCGTGACATTGGAAATCTCAGTTTTGGAATCATGGCTATAGATTCCGCCTCCAAGATTCGCGGCCGTATTCCCGGAAACCGTACCGCCATTCATGGTGAGACTGCCGTTTTCGACAGCGATTCCCGCGCCATTTGAACCTGTGTAATTAACGTGGTTATCCGTGATCTCACCACCATTGATAACAACAGAGGCGTTGCCACGATCTCCATCGTAGGTGCCGTAAGCTCCGATACCGCCGCCGGCGCCAGTGTTGCCGTTGCCGGCGGTGTTTCCGGAAATGGTGCCGCCATTCATCGTAAACTCGGCTTTGTCCCAATCCTTGTAGCCATTCACAAAGACGCCGCCGCCGGTCATGCCGGCCTTGTTTTCGCTGATCTCAGCGCCGTCGTTCAGGGTGAAGGAGCCGCCGTCCTTGATATATACGCCGCCTCCCTGCTCCGCCACTTTGTTTCCGGTGATCGCGCCGCCGTTCATGGTGACGGATGTTTGGTCCTCAACATACACACCGCCGCCGGCCTTGCCGCCGCCGCCAGTAATTGTGCCTGTGCCTTCCTCGGACTGGTCATCCAGTGTCAGGCTGGTACCGTCTCCGGTTACCTTAATGACAGAACTTTCGCCATTACCCGAAAGCGTAAAGCCGTTCAGGTCGATGGAGGCGTTCGCGCCGCCCTTGATGACCAGGGTTTTGTCCAGATCAATGTCTTTGTCCAAGTAGTAGTCATAGCTCTGTTCGAGGGTTTCGCTGTCTTTATATGACAGCAGCGAGCCGTCTTCACCAACATGGAAATCCGGGTCAAACGCTACCGCCGCGAAAGCCGAGGTGGACAGCAGGGACAGGGACATAACAAGGGCTAACGCCCGCGCTAATACATGTTTCTTCATTGCTTCAATCCTTTCTTTGCTGCATTTTACGGATGCAAAGTATCCGGCGGCTGGGCTGCCATAGCGCACTGCGCCGTAGGCCCCTGGCTTTGCGTGCCGCCCTTTCGGACGGGTTGCTAAAGTTGTCCAGCAGCCGGGCTAACATAGCACCGTTTTTGCGCATCAGAGTAACAAAACGATACCTTAGTTCCCATAGCTTTGCAGTCCCGCGGTTTCCCGCGGTTTGCCAAATTGTGATAAGCTTCCTTCGTTGCGCGGACGCACCGTTTCCCTGCCGCCGGCAGGGGCATGACAGGCGGGCAACATCTTTTCATAAAACTCCCCCTTTATCCAGGTTTCCCCACACAGACATTTATGTCAATCCGCCCCCGCGCAGTGGCGGGAGCGGAAGGACATACAACGGAATATTCCTTCCGTGGTAGCGCGTTATCGGTTAATTCGGCAAATTCCATCTTTGCCATATGTATTCTACCACCATTATCTGGATATTTCAAGGGGACAATTCTGTTTTTGCATGACGATAACGCCGGCAAAAAGAAAAATTTTTGCCGGCGGGCGCTAGTGCGCTCTTTTTCAGCCTGTCCGTCAGGCAGGGGAGCGCACATACCTCCCCCTGGTTTCCCGATTACCACGGAAGGAATATTCCGTGGTTTTTTGCTGTTCCGGCTGTGAATACAGGTTCCTATATCACCAGGCGCATCCGCTCCAGCTGCCTGCGGTGAACGTATCCCGACTCCATGGTGTAAATCCGGGTGGTGTTCACGCTGGCGTGGCCCAGAATGTCCGCCAGACGCACGATGTCCCGCTCCAGACGGTAGTACGCCCGGGCGAAAAGGTGCCGCAGGTTGTGGGGAAACACCTTCTCCTCCGCCACCCCCGCCTCCCGGCAGAGAGATTTCATGTCCCGCCAGATGTTGCTGCGGTCCAGCGGCCGGCCGGAGCGGGTGACGAAGATGGGGCCGGCGGTGATCCGCTGCGCCTTCGCGTAGCGCAGCAGCGACCTCTGCAGCTTCGCCGGGAGGAAAACTGTCCGGCTCTTCCCCTTGCACGTCACCTCCGCCCGGCCCAGCCGCGCCGCCTCCACGGTGAAATACCGCAGCTCGCCCACCCGGATACCGGCGGAGCAGATGGCCTCCATCGCCAGGCGCAGCCGCTCGTTTTTCCGCGCGCCTGCTGCCGAGAGCAGGCGGCGGTACTCCTCCTCGTTCAGCTCCCTGGCCTCGTCGCGGAAGATCCGCCTCTGGGTTTTGACCGCCCTCAGCCGGTACTCCGGCAGGCCCAGGAAGGCGAACAGCCGGTTGAGGGCCGCCAGGGCCCCGTTGACCCCGGCGGGAGAGCGGCCCTGGGACAGCAGGTCCTTATACGCCCGTCCCAGCTCCCGGGAGAGCTCCCGGCCCGCCAGCCACCGGACGAATCCCGCCGCCTCCCGGCGGTATTTTTCCACGGTGGCCGGGCTCTTCTCCTCGCCGCGCAGATAGGCGGCGAAGGCGCTGACGTCCTGCTCCGAAAGTTTCATGACTAGTCCCCCTTTTATGCTGATGCCCCCTATTGTGACACAGAACGGGTCCCGTGGGAACGTGGAAAACCTTTATTCGGACCGGAATCCGCGGGACGTCAAAATCCGATTTGCCTTTTTCCTCCATATCTGTTATACTATTAGGGCGCAATCCAACATAGGGAGCTTTCTTAATGAACATTTACCTGACAATTTTTCTCATCACCGCCGTCACCGGCGCGGGAGGGCTGGCCCTGGGCGGCGGGCTGGCCGCTATGGTCCACAGCCCGTCGGACCGGATGGCGAGCCTCCTGCTGCGCTTCACTGCGGGGGTGATGCTCAGCGTGGTGTGCTTCGACCTGGCGGCCGACGCGGTGGAGGCGTCCGGCGTTCTTCCGGCGATGTGCTGGATTATGATCGGGTTCCTGTGCACCTATCTGCTCAACTGCTGGATCGACAAGCGGGCCCACCACACCCACAGCCACGGCGGACACGACCACGAGGATCACCACGGCCATGACCATGACAGCCATAGCCGTGGGGAAGCCCGCGCCGCCCGCCTGGGGGCGGACAACGGCGAGCTATGCGCCTGCGGCCACCACACACTCCACACGGCGGGGCTGGTGCTGGCTGCGGCGGTGGCCCTCCACAACATGCCCGTAGGCATGGCCATCGGAGCCACCTTCGCCGGCGCGGCCCGGGACGGCGGCGCGCTGGCCGCCCTGATCATCGGCCTGCACAACATCCCCGAGGGCATGAGCATCGCCGCCCCCCTGCTGGCGGGGGGCTCCAAGCCCGGCTGGGCCGTGGCCGTGGCCGCCCTCAGCGGACTGCCCGTGATCCTGGGCGCGCTGCTGGGCTACGGCGTGGGGACCATGAATCCCCTGCTGCTGGCGGTTTCCCTCAGCTTCGCCGCAGGCGCGATGCTGTACGTCGTCTTCGGCGAGCTGCTGCCGGAGGGGGAGCGCCTCTGGCAGCACCGCCTGTCCGGCCTGTCCACCATGCTGGGGATGCTGCTGGGCATGGCGCTGATCTTTGCCCATATCCATTAAGACAGGAGGAACTACCCTATGGCAACCGAAAAGAACGACCTCCAGACCCGGGACGGCTCCAGCGAGCTGCTGGTGGAAAAGCTGAACCTGCCCCGGACCATCCACCTGGCCCCCCTGGACTATATCAACGGCTTCGCCGTGCGCCCCGGCTTCTATGAGAGCAACGGGGCTACCGCCATCCCTGGCGGGGTGAATTTCACGGTCCATTCCCACGGGGCCAGCTCCATCGAGCTGCTGCTGTTCCACCGGGAGGCCATCGAACCCTTCGCCGTGCTGCCCTTCCCCAAGCGGTACCGGATCGGCAATGTGTATTCCATGATCGTCTTTAAGCTGAATATCGAGGAATTCGAGTACGCCTACCGGGTGGACGGCCCCTATGAGCCGGAAAAGGGAAAGATCTTCGACAAGAGCAAGTACCTCCTGGACCCTTACGCCAAGGCCGTCACCGGCCAGAGCCGGTGGGGCGACACCTCCCCCCGGGGCCAGCACTACAAGGCCCGGGTGGTCCGGGACGACTTCGACTGGGGGGACCTGGCGGCGCCGCTGATTCCCATGGAGGACCTCATCATCTACGAGCTCCACGTAAGGGGCTTCACCCGGGACGCCTCCTCCGGTGTCAAGCATCCGGGCACCTTCGCGGGGCTCATGGAGAAGCTGCCCTACCTCAAGAGCCTGGGGGTCAACGCCATCGAGCTGATGCCCATTTTCGAGTTCGACGAAATGCAGGACTACCGGGAGGTGAACGGGCAGAAGCTCTACAACTACTGGGGCTACAGCACGGTGGGCTTTTTCTCCCCCAACACCAGCTACGCCGCCGAGACGGAGTTCAACCGGGAGGGCACGGAGCTGAAGAAGCTGATCCTGGCCTGCCACCGGCAGGGAATGGAGGTCTATCTGGACGTGGTGTTCAACCACACCGCCGAGGGCAACGAGCGGGGCCCCTTCTTCTCCTTCAAGGGCTTCGACAACAACATCTACTACCTCCTCACCCCCGACGGGAAGTACTACAATTTCAGCGGCTGCGGCAACACCCTCAACTGCAACCACCCCATCGTCCACCAGATGATCATGAACTGCCTGCGCTACTGGGTCACCACCTACCGGGTGGACGGCTTCCGGTTTGACCTGGCCTCCATCCTGGGGCGCAATGAGGACGGGTCCCCCATGAACAAGCCCCCCCTGCTCCAGGCCATGGCCTTCGACCCCATTTTGGGGGACGTGAAGCTCATCGCCGAGGCGTGGGACGCCGGGGGACTCTACCAGGTGGGGTCCTTCCCCTCCTGGAACCGGTGGGCGGAGTGGAACGGCCGGTACCGGGACGACATGCGCCGGTATCTCAAGGGGGACGAGGGCTTTGCCCAGGCGGCGGCCCTGCGCCTCATCGGGTCCCGGGACATGTACGACGTCCACGGGCGGAAGGACGCCTCCGTCAACTTCATCACCTGCCATGACGGTTTTACCCTGTGGGACCTCTTCTCCTACAACGAGAAGCACAACGAGGCCAACGGCTGGGACAACACCGACGGGGCCAACGACAACAACAGCTGGAACTGCGGCGCGGAGGGAGAGACGGAGGACCAGGAGATCAACGCCCTGCGCCGCCGGATGTGCCGCAACGCCTTCGCCCTGCTCATGTGCTCCCGGGGGATTCCTATGTTCCTGGCGGGGGACGAGTTCGGCAACACCCAGTTCGGCAATAACAACGCCTACTGCCAGGACAATATCACCTCCTGGCTGGACTGGACCCTGCTGGACAGGAACCAGGAGATGTTCCGCTTCTTCCAGCACATGATCCGCCTGCGCAAGGAGAACCGGGTCCTCCGGTCCAACCTCAGCGATGGCTGCTGGGGGCACCCGGACGTCAGCTTTTACGGCGTCAACGGTCCCCAGGAGGGCTTCGGGGGCCATGAGCGCTTCGTGGGCATCCTCTATACCGGCGGCGAACGGGGCGTGGGGCCCAAGGCGGTGTATGTGGCCTCCAACGCCTGGTGGGAGGACCTGTACGTCCGCCTGCCGGAGCTGCCCCCCTCTGCCTGCTGGTATCTGACGGCGGACACCTGGGAGGAGCGGGTCAGCGGCAAGCTGATCCCCACCACCGGCGGATTCATCATCCGGCCCAGGAGCGTCATGGTGTTCGTGGGGGAATAAAACAAACCGCATAAAGACAGGCCGGGCCCCGGGGAATTTACCCGGGCCCGGCCGCGGG
>VSNB01000096.1 GCA_009774055.1 Clostridiales bacterium | reverse complement strand
AACGTAGTTTCCTAAGCGACCTTTTGCTTCTTTTCGCTCGCGCGAAAAGAAGGCCCCGCCGCCGGCGAGGCGGCAAAGGTAAAATAAGATTTCTGCCGGGGCCGCCCCGCAGGGGCGGCTTACAGAGCCAGGCTGTCAAAAACACGGTGCACAGCCTGTTTGACGGGACTGTCCTTGGGGACAGTGACGGAGGGCTTCCCCTCCGCGTCATACTCATAGACGGTGTCGTCATGGGGGACGACACCGATGAGCTTCATCCCGTACTTGTCGATTTCCTCCTGCACGCCGGGGTTCAGCTCGCCGCCGGGGGCCCGGTTGATGATGAGGCCCACTTCCTTCGCGCCCAGCTTCAGGTCCACGATCATTTCGCTGAGCCGGCCCGCCGCCTGGACGCCCCGCCGGGAGCAATCGCTGACCAGCAGAATCGTGTCCACCTGGGGCAGGACGCCACGGCTCAGATGCTCCAGGCCCGCCTCGTTATCTACCACGATATAGCGGTAGTTCTTGGCGTACTTGGACACCTGGCTCGTCAGAAGGCCGTTGACAAAGCAGTAGCAGCCCTTCCCCTGGGTGCGGCCCATGACCAGCAGGTCATAGTCGTCCGCCTCCGTCAGGGCGTCGGAAAAACGCATTTCCGCGTAATCCGCCTTGGTCATCCCCGTGGGAATCACCTGCTGGGAGGCCATTTCCGCTCGGGCGATGTCCTCGCGGATGTCCCCCAGAGTTTCCTCTACCTCTACCCCCAGCACCTCGTTGAGGTTGGAGTTGGCGTCGGCGTCCACGGCCAGGACCGGACCCTGCTTCTTCTCGCAGAGATACTCAATTAGCATCCCGCAGATCGTCGTCTTTCCTACGCCGCCCTTGCCGGCCAGCGCGATGGTTTGGGCCATAGCTGATCTCTCCTTATCGTTCGTTAGGAATCGGGGAAGAGGACGCCGCGCCGCTGCGTCCTCTGTGCGTCAAAAAGGGTGCGCCGGCATCCTCTTTGATTAAAGGTCTACGATGCCGGACTCCTTGACAATGCGGGCCACGTCGTCGTACTTGTTCAGAGCGTACAGGTGGATGCCGTCGATGCCGCAGGCGCGGTACTCGTCGATCTGGTTGATGGTGTAGGCGATGCCCGCCTCCTTGAAGCTGGCCTTCTTGCCGGCCACGTCGGCGTCGAAGGGCTCCTTGTCGAAGGGGTTGGGGAAGATCCAGTTCTTAGAAATGATCTCGCACAGGGCCCGGGGCATGACGCAGCCGTTGCGGCTGAGGGCCATGTTGATGGTGGCCGCCTGGTCCAGAATGGGCATGATGCCCACGTCCACGGGCATCCAGATGCCAGCGGCCCGGATAGCCTCCAGCCAGTACTTGAACTGGTCCATGTCCCAGCACAGCTGGGTCATGATGTAGTCCGCGCCCTCGTCCTGCTTCTGCTTGAGGAAGCCGATGTCCGCTTCCAAGCTGCGGCAGGCGATGTGGCCCTCGGGAGAGCCGGCCACGGCGATGGTGAACTTGTCGCCGAACTCCTTGCGCACGAACTTCACCAGCTCGGTGGCGTAGTGCAGGTCGCCGCCGGTGCCGGTCCAGCCGAAGGGCAGGTCGCCCCGGAGGGCCAGCATGTGGTTGATGCCGTGATCCAGGTAGGTCTGGAGCTGCTCCTTGATGCCCTCACGGGTATTGCCGATGCAGGTGAAGTGGGTGACAGGGGTGCTCTTGCCGTCCTTCTGGATCTTGTCCAGCACTTCCAGGTTCTTGCCCACGTTGGTGCCGCCGGCGCCATAGGTGCAGGAAATGTAATCAGGGTTCAGTGTGTACAGCTGCTCCAGGACGCCGCCCGCGCCGCACAGCTTCTCCATACCCGCGTCGGTCTTGGGGGGAAACACTTCGAAGGAAAACGCTGCTCTCTCTTCAAAAATGTCGGCTACGCTCATGATGAATAGTCCTCCATATGTGAAATATATTTTTTCAGCGGCTCCGGCCGCTATGGGTTACCAAGTTCCTAAAAAAGCCCTGCCTCTTTTGGGGAAGAGGAAGGATCGGGCCGGGCGTGGCCCGCAGGGACCTTTTACAGCGGCGTAAAGCTATACCGCTTCAGCAGTCCGGCGGTGTCCGTATGATACACCACCGTACCGTCGGCCAGGTCCTCCCGCTGGATCTCCGCCCGGGGCTCCAGGGCGCGGATGTAGGCGTCCGTGTCCTCCACGGACACCTCCTGGAAATCCACGTCCCGCATCTGGTTGTTGCTGCACTGGTTGAAAATCTCACAGCAGAGCTCGTACTCTCTCATACGCTCACTCCGCCGCCACGATGACGCTGCCCGCCGTCAGATCCGCGCTGACCAGGCGGCCGGTGATGGTGGTCTTTACGCCCATCACGTCCTCAAAGGTCAGCTTGTCGCCGTCAACGTTGATATTGGCTACGAATTTGCAGAGGATATTGTCCTCCTGCTTCTCATTTCTGTAAATGGTGGAAAGGCACATGGGAATCACTCCTTCTTTTTCAGCTCCTCCAGGGCAGCGGACAAATAG
Organism: Clostridiales bacterium; assembly: GCA_009774055.1. Lineage (GTDB taxonomy): Bacteria > Bacillota > Clostridia > Oscillospirales > Oscillospiraceae > Pelethomonas. Next base: position 8,461 of record VSNB01000096.1, on the reverse strand, counting down.
CCATTGGCCTGGTCAAAAGACTCCACCGCGTGGAGCAGCTGGTGCCGGGCCTCGCCGTCCAGCTCCGAGGCCATGTCGCCCAGCTCCTTGGCGTGATGGATGTTGTGGTCCAGCATGTACTGGAGCACCGCGAGGATCTGGGCGCCGCCGTGGCCGTGGTGGTGGTCCCCCTGGTGGGCGTGGGCGTGGGAATGGACGTAGGTCTGGCCGTTCTCGTCGGTGTGGGTGTGCTCGTGTACGTGCTCCCCGTGGGAGTGGGGATGCTCGTGATCAAAATGTCCCATGATGTCGGACCTCCCTATCATATTGACATAATTTTAACTAAATACACTATACTCCAAATCGGCTCCATTTGCAAGGAGTAGAAACAGAATATTTGACGAAAAATTTTTGTGACTTTTGTGAATTTGGACAGTTTGCGGAGGGCGTCATGAAAAAGTCTGGACAGATCAGAACGGGAGTGGTATAATAACACCAATCAGCCGGGGCGCTGTCGGTGCGGTTTTTATGAATTGTGCCGAAAGTAACCGGCTATTTGTGTGAGGAGGTTTTTTTGTGATCAGTTTCATCATCTGTCTCGCGCTTTTGATCGGAGGATACTTCGTCTACGGCAAGGTGGTGGAGAACACCTTCGCTCCTGACGACCGCGAGACGCCCGCCGTCAAGATCAACGATGGCGTGGACTACGTGGTGCTTCCCCAGTGGAAGCTGTTCCTGGTGCAGCTGCTGAATATCGCGGGCCTGGGGCCCATCTTCGGCGCGCTGCAGGGCGCCCTGTGGGGGCCCATCGTCTTTTTGTGGATCACCTTCGGCACCCTGCTGGCCGGCGGCGTCCACGACTTCTTCTCCGGTATGATGAGCGAGCGCAACAACGGCGAGTCTATCTCCGAGATTGCCGGCATCTACCTGGGCGGCGTAATGAAGAACGTCATGCGGGTGTTCAGCGTAGTGCTGCTGATCATGGTGGGCACCGTGTTCGCCGTGGGCCCCGCGGGCCTTATCGTCAAGCTGTGCCAGGAAAACGGCGCTACAGGCGTCCTGGCTACCACCCTGTTCTGGCTGATTATCATTCTGACGTACTATTTCATTGCGACGTTCCTCTCCATTGACAAGATCATCGGCAAGGTGTATCCCGTATTCGGCATCTGCCTGATCGTCATGGCCGTGGGCGTGGCGATTGGCATCTTCGTCAATCCTGACTACACCATCCCAGAGATCTGGGGCAGCTTCCGCAGCATGCACCCCGCCGCCGTGCAGACGCCGGTGTGGTCGTTCATGTTCATCACCGTGGCCTGCGGCGCGATCTCCGGCTTCCACGCCACCCAGTCCCCCCTGATGGCCCGCTGTATGAAGAGCGAGCGCCAGGGCCGCTTCGTGTTCTACGGCGCTATGGTCTGCGAGGGCGTTATCGCCCTGATTTGGGCCGCCGCCGGCTGCTCTTTGTATGAGGTCACCGGCGGACTCAACACCGGGCTCCAGGCCGTCCTGGCCGGCGGCCAGTCCGCCGCCATCTACGACGTATGCGCCAAGACCATGGGCGGCATCGGCATCGCCCTGGCTATGCTGGGCGTCATCGCCTGCCCCATCACCTCCGGCGACACCGCCTTCCGCTCCGCCCGGCTGGTACTGGCCGACTGGATGAAGATGGACCAGGGCAAGTATATGAACCGCCTGATCCTCTGTATCCCCGTGCTGGGCGTCGGCGCGGTGCTGGGCATCGGCAATGCGCTGGGCTTCATCGACTACACCATTATCTGGCGCTACTTCAGCTGGACCAACCAGACTCTGGCCATGATCGTGCTGTGGGCCGCGTCCATGTACCTCTTCTATGACAAGAAGAACTACTGGCTCACCGCCGTCCCCGCCACCTTCATGAGCGCCGTGTCCGCTACATACTTCGTCCTGGCGCCCGAGTGCCTGGGCAAGCTGGTGAACACCTATGACGCCGAGGGCACGCTGGTAGCCTACAACACCATGGTTGCCTATCCCATCGGCATCGCGGTAGCCGCCCTGTTCCTGGGCGTCTTCCTCTACTCCATCAAGAAGCGGAACGTCCGTCCTCAGTATGATACCCTGAAAAAGTAACATCATCCATACAAACGGCGGCGGAGGGGCGGATTTCCCGTCCCTCCGCTCTTTTTATGCAGGAGGCATCCATGATCTTCAAACCAAAACAGCTCAGCCGGGAGGGCCTGGAGCCCGGGGCCCTGGCGGAGGACAAGAGGAGCTGCAGGCGCTTCGGTCCCTGCGGCGTAGGCGAGAGGGCCCTGTATCTCAACAGCTTTTATATCGACCGCTGCTTCTATGTAACGCTGTCCTCCGTCCGCCGGGTCTTCAAGCGGGTGGCCATGAGCCGGGGCGGCTTCACCGGCCGGGGCGTGTTCGCCTCCATCCCCTATCTGGTGGTGGAATACGACGGCGGGCGGAGGAAGCAGTGCAACTTCAAGCGGGAGGAGGACGTGGACCGCCTGCTGGAGTATTTCTCCAGGGTCCGTCCGGACATCCCCCGGCTCAGCGAGGATGGGGAGCGCCGCATGGCGGAGAAGGCCCGGCGGGAGGCGGCGCGCTATCTCAAGGAGCTTGCCCCCCAGGCCCAGTGGGCGCGGGAGGAGCTGGAGAAGGCCAGGGATCGGCTGGAGGAGAACCCGGGTCCCTCCAACCGACTGGCCCGGGCCGCCCGGGCCAAGCGGACCAGCGACCAGAGCAGTCCGGCCTACAAGTGGGCGGCCCTGACCATTGTGGTCCTTGGGGCGGCGGCGCTGGCCTACGGCGTGTGGGCCTGGCTCCATAAGAACGGCGGCGGGGTCTACTTCCTGCTGTTCGGCATGGCGGCGATCTTCTTCTTTTCCGGGGCCAACGTGCTGCCTACCGCCAGAAACAACAAAAAGGCCGTGACCCGGGAGTGGGAGGCGGCCAGGGACGCTCTGCGGGAGTATGTGGGCGAGGGGGAGGAATTTCCGGTGCCCTATTGGTACGCCCATCCCATCGTCCTGGAGCGGATGATCCGTATCCTCCGGGAGGGGCGGGCCCAGACCTGCGGGGAGGCTCTGGAGGTATTGAAGGCGGATCTGAAGGCCCTCAATTCCTCCGTCCAGGTGGAGCAGGAGGAGTACGACGAGGTGGTCTGCATCAAGCCGATGTTCCTTTTGGAGGAGTATCGGTAGCGATGAGTGAGAAGGAGCCGCGCTCCGATGCACGGAGCGCGGCTCCTTTTTTCAGCTCTTCTTGACCACGGGAATCCAGACCTCGTATTTGGCGTTATTCGGGTCTGCGTTGAGGTAGACCTCGATATCCGGCGCACTGCCGTACTCGTACCCGGAGGCGGGGAGCCATTCGGTAATGATTCGTCTCTCCAGCTCCTGCAAGGATGCGCTGGTTCCCTCGCCGGGGAAAACGGCCCAGGTGGCGGCGGGGACGGCGTATTCCCGGAAATCCCCGGCAGGCTGGCTGCTGGCCACGGCGATCCAGTACCGCCAATCCTCCCCGCCGCAGGCGCTGACTCCCAGCAGGCCCATAGGCTGGCCGTCCATCATCTCTGCCAGCCGGGGGATGGTTCCGTCTGACGCGGCCCTGCCCCATAGCCGGGGCACCACGGCGAAGTTTTTCTCCAGGTCCGTGTCCAGCGGCGCGGAAACGCCCACGATCCGAAACGCCTCCCGCTTCTCAATGCGATACTCCATTTCTTCGACTCCCTTTATGGTGATAGTAAAGCACAGGGGCGAAAAGGACTTTACCACCGCGCCGGGCTCCCGGGCCGCCGAGGGCGGGATGCCGTGGACCGCCTGGAAGGCCCGGTTGAAGGCGGTGGGGGACTGATAGCCGTACTTGAGGGCGGTGTCCAGGACCTTTTCCCCGGCCTGGAGGTCCACCGCCGCCAGGGACATCCGCCGCCGCCGGATGTATTCCGACAGGGGTACCCCCGCCATATAGGCGAACATCCGCTGGTAGTGGTACGCCGAGCAGCAGGCCAGGCGGGCCAGGGCTTCACAGGCAATCTCTTCGGTCAGGTGGTCCTCAATGTATGCGATGGTCTGGTTGAGCCGGTCGACCCATTCCATAGGCGGTTCCTCCTTGCGCTTTCTATCGCAATTCTCAGAAATAATAACAGCAAAGGAGGCGGATACAGGCGGTACAGCACAAGGATGACGACGCAGGGATGTGCCGCCTGTATCTGCCGAACTGCTGTCAGTATTTTTGAGGATTGCTATAAATGACAGTATAGCCCTTGGGATTGAGGCTGTCCTCTCTTTTTCTGCACGGTTGGGAGAGGCTGGGAGCTGACAACAGGGGAGCGGTCCTCCCGTCTTCGGAAGGGCCGCTCCCGCGCGCTTGCAATATAGTATTGCCTTTACAGCGTATAGTATTTCTGGAATTCCACGGAGGTGGGGATTTTGGAGATTTCCTCCTCCTCAGCCCGCTTGAGCTTGATCCAGTTCCGGATCAGCTCCTCCGGAAACACGCCGCCGGCGGTGAGGTAGCCGTGGTCCGCCTCCAGGGCGTCCAGGGCCTCCCCCAGGGACTTGGGCAGGCCCTGGATGCGGGCCTTGTCCTCGTCGGAGAGCTTGAAGAGGTTGAAGTCATAGGGACCCCAGCCGTTTTCGTGGGGATCGATCTTGTTGAGAATGCCGTCCAGGCCCGCCATGAGGATGGCGGCGTAGGCGTAGTAGGGGTTGCAGGTGGCGTCGGGGTTGCGCAGCTCGAACCGCTTCTGGGCCGGGGTTTTGGCGTAGGCCGGGATGCGGATGATGGAGGAGCGGTTGGCGGTGGCATAGCCGATGGTCACCGGGGCCTCGAAGCCGGGCACCAGCCGCTTGAAGGAATTGGTGGAGGGGTTGGTGATGGCGCACAGGCTCCCCGCGTGCTTGAGCAGGCCGCCGATGAACCACAGCGCCGTGTCAGACAGCTGGGAGTAGCCCTTCTCGTCATAAAACAGGGGCTTGCCGTCCTTCCACAGCCAGATGTGGACGTGCATGCCGCTGCCCGCCTCACCGTGGAGGGGCTTGGGCATGAAGGTGGCAGTCTTTCCGGCGCGGATAGCGCAGTTCTTGATGAGGTACTTGGTAATCATGGTCTTGTCGGCCATTTCAGTGAGGCTCTCGGGCTCCACCTCTACCTCCAGCTGGCCGGGGCCGCCCACCTCGTGGTGGTGGTACTTCACCTGGACGCCCCAGTCCGCCATTTTCATGCAGATGTCGTTGCGCAGGTCGAAGGTCACGTCCTGGGGCAGGGCGGCATGGTAGCCGTCGTGGTGGGCGGTCTGATAGCCCAGGCTGTCGGGGTCGGCGGCGGTCCAGTCCGCCTCGGCGCAGTCCACCCGGAAGGAGGCGCGGTGGGGGGCGTTTTCAAAGCTGACCCGGTCAAAGACATAGAATTCAAACTCCGGGCCCACCACCATCGTGTCGGCGATGCCGGTTTCCCGCATGTATTCCTCGGCCCGCTGGGTGACGCTGCGGGCGTACTGGCCGAACCGGCGGTTCTCCGGCTGGTCGATGATCTGTACGTCCCCGGTCATGGACAGGGTGGGCGCGGCGGCGAAGGGCTCCAGGCAGGCGGTGTCCAGATCCGGCACGAAAACCATGTCGCTCTTCTCCACCGATGCGTAGCCGAAGTTGGAGCCGTCAAAGCCGATGCCGTATTTGACGGTGTCCTCGTTGAAGCGCTCCACGGGGAGGGTGACGTGGTGCCAGCGGCCGGTGAGATCCACGGTCTTGAAGTCGATCATCCGAACGCCTTTTTCCTGGCAGAATTGCAGAATGTCCTCCACTTTTTTTGTCATAAGCCACCTCAAATTTAATTCATATTTCACCGGCGCCCTATCGTCGGGACCAGCGGTAAATTGAATGTAACAGGCGCTGGGCGGGATGTCAATATGCTGGTATAAATTCTCCTTTTGGCACAAGCTCCACAAACAGAATTTGGGCAGGTTGCATATTTTTCGTGGACGCTAGGCGGCCTTTTCCAGCCGGACTGTGAAGCGGTACCACCCGCTCTCCGCTCCTTCCCGGGATACCAGAACCCCTGCTCCGGCGTCGTATCCCTCCTGCTCCAGAGCGGCCGTCAGCGCGAATCCTCCGGCGTTGACGGCGGCGCCGTCCTCCCATACATCGTATCGCGTCAGCTCCCGGAGCAGCGGGCTTCTGGACAGCTGCCAGCCGCTGCCGGAGGTTCCGGCGAAAGCCATGACAGCCAGCTCAATTTTCCGGGTATTCAGCCAGGTGAAGGATCGTTCTTCCCCGTTAAAGCCGCCTTCTTCTGTGCGGATCACGGCGGTCACATATCCGTTTTCATCCGTCTCCACCGTGTAGACGGGCTCGTCCGAGATTGGCTCCCCATAGACCTGCTCCACCCAGGGGCCGCCTTCCTCCCGCCAGCTCATGGTCTGCTGCGCCAGCTCATAGCCGTCCTCGTCCACCCACAGGGCGTAGTCCAGCCGTTTCGCCAGAGCGCTGATATTTTCCGCCAGCTCCGCTTTGGTGATAGCCCCCCGGTTGGGCGGCAGCAGTACCTGATAGCCGCACCAGGTGCTTCCCAGGGAAATGAGCGCCGCCAGCGCGACGGAAACCGCCGCCCGCCCGTACCACCGGCCGGGGACCAGGCTGTAATACTGGAAGTCCCGCTCCCGGTCGTAGGGCATCCCCTCTCCGCTGGAACAGGCTTGGTAGCTCTTGTAAAATCGGTACAGCCCGTAGAAGGGGATTTCACACCCGTAACCCTTCCACAGCACGCCCCACAGCCGCTCCAGGGCCTCCCTGCGGCTGAGCTTCCTTCCCTCGCTGTCCCGGAGCTCCAGCCCCAGCAGCCACTTCCCCGGCGTGGTCCCCCAGACGCTCAGCAGCAGGGGCTCTGCGGCAAATACCAGCGCCCACTCCAGCAAAAGGACCAGCAGCTGGAGAGCCCTGCTGTTCATAGTCAAAGCGCTGACGTGAAACGCCAGCGACAGCGTGACCGCCACGGCTCCGGAGGCCAGGGCAAGATCCAGGCTCCTGGCCCAGAACCGCTGCCAGGGCCGGTTGGCCCACTCCGCTCCCTCTACCGGTGGCTTCTTGGGCGTTTCCGGCTCCGTCTGCCGTCCATACAGGGCAGGGCACGCCTCGTCATACCGGGCGGGCTCCAGGGCCGCATAGGTTACCTGGTCGGCCAGCATAGACCGGCAGACCTCCCGGGCCACATCCAGCTTCGCCGCCTCGTTTTCCAGCAGCCGCTCCTGCCGCGCCACCGCTTCGGCCAAGGGCACCTCCCCCGCCTGGACCGCCCGGATGGTTTCGATGGGCATGTCCAGCCGCCGCAGCAGCCGGATTTTCCGCAGCGTTTCCACGTCCTTCTCGGAGTAGGTCCGGTAGTTGTTGCTCCCTCGCGCCGGGTGGAGCAGGCCCTCCTCTTCATAGTATCGGATATTGGCCCGTGGAATGCCCAGCTGCCGTTCGATCTCTCGGATGTTCATATTTCGCCCGCCTCTCTGTCGTTTTACACCTCATTATAGGGTATCAAATTGTAGTGGATACTATGGGTAATCTGCTGGGGGTGGTAATTCATGCTGCCAATATACATGATACCAAGGCAGGAATTTTGGTTGCGAAAAAAGTATGTGAGACCTATCCATCTATTCAGCGATTTTGTGCTGATGCGGGATACCGCAAGACCTTTGAACAGGATGTTTCCAATGTACTGGGACTTGGCGTGGATATTTCTGTACGCGTCAAACCTGAATGGGAGATCACGCCCAAGCGGTGGATCGCTGAACGTTCTCTGGCATGGCTCAACAATTCCCGCCGCCTTTCCAAAGATTATGAAATATCTGTCTGTTCTGCTCAGGCGGTTTGTACCATTGCCGCTTTTCGCACTCTCCTGAAAAGGTTTTAGCCTATTGGTGCCATTTCTTATAAGTGGAGAAGCGGTACCGAGCCGCCGTAAGACCCAGAGCGGAGGCTAGATGGGTCTTGCCGATGCCTGTCTACATTCTCCCTGTTTTCCAGGAAGCGCATGGTGGCCAGTTTAGCGATTTGGTACTTATCGATGGAGGGTTGGAACGAGAAATCAAAGTTATCCAGGACCTTCTTGATGAGGAAGTCAGACATCTGGATATACTTCTCGTAGGCCCGTCTCCGTTTGGATTTCGCTTCTTACGAGAAGACATGATCCAAAACCTCTGCGATATTGAGAAGCTGTACCAATAGGCGGGCACGTATCTTGACGGAAAATTTTTCGTCTGTCAACGCCAATTTGAAATTGTAAGAAAACGCCGAAGAAATTTTGTAGTTTTTCGGCGGCAAGGGGGGCAACAAAATCAAGCGTTTCCTTGGTCAAATAGGGTATTTACAATTTGCTGTTTCTGGCGCATAAATTCCTTGCGCTCTTTCAGGCGGTAAGACTCACCCTTGATATTAATAACGGTACAGTGATGCAGAACGCGGTCCAGAATAGCGGAGGCGATGGTAACGTCGGCAAAGACCTCGTTCCACTG
>VSNB01000095.1 GCA_009774055.1 Clostridiales bacterium | reverse complement strand
TTTAAACCTACATATATAACATGCTGATTTCCGGCGCGCGCCCCGCGGCGCCGGGGGGGCCCCACGCTCTGTTTCCGCGCCGCATTCCGGCGGGGATCAGATATTGGTCAGCACGTATTTCAGAACGAACAGCGCCGCGATGATATACACCAGCACGGGCACCTCCTTGGCCTTGCCTCGGGCCAGCTTGATGATGCTGTAGCTGATGAACCCGAAGCCGATGCCGTCGGAGATCGAGTAGGCAAAGGGCATCATGGCAATGGTCAGAAAGGCCGGAATGGCGCACTCCATGTCGTTCCAGTCGATGCTCACCGCGCCCTTGAGCATCAGCACCCCCACGATGATAAGGGCGGGAGCCGTGGCGGCGGAGGGGATGATGCCGGCCACGGGGGCCAGCAGAATCGCCAGAAGGAACAGAACGCCCACCACGATGGAGCTCAGGCCGGTCCGCGCGCCCTCGGAAATGCCGGTGGAGGACTCGACGAAGGTGGTGACGGTGGAGGTGCCCATGCAGGCGCCGCAGCAGGTGGCGACGGCGTCGGCAATGAGGGCCCGGTCACCGCCGGGGAGGTTGCCGCGCTTATCGGTCATGCCCGCGTTGGTGGCGGTGCCGATGAGGGTGCCCACGGTGTCGAAGCAGTCCACCAGGGCGAAGCTGACCACGGCGGTGACCAGGGGCAGGATGCCCTTGGCGAACACGCCGGCGAAGTCCATCTTGAAGAGCACGGGAGCCAGGGTCACGCCGCTCATGGTAATGCTCTTCGGCAGGGCGGTCACGCCCATGGGGAAGCCGATGATCGTGGTGATGACGATGCCGATGACGATGGCGGCCTTCACCTTATAGCACATGAGGATGGCGGTGACCAGCAGGCCGATGAGGCACAGCAGGCCGGCCATATTGGCGGTCATGACCGTATTGCCGGCGGCGTCCAGGATCACCTGGCCCGCCTCGTCCAGCTTGGGAACCTGGAAGTTCAGGGCGGGCACCGCGCCGCTGATGGAGATCAGGTTGACGTTGAGAAGCCCGATGAAGGCGATGAACAGGCCGATGCCGGCGGAAATGGCGTTTTTCAGAAACGCGGGGATGGAAGAAATGATCTTGCTGCGCAGGGGGCTGACGGCGATGATCAGGAACAGCGCGCCGCTGAGCAGCACGATAGCCAGGGCCTCCTGCCAGGTGTAGCCCATGCCGAGGCACACCGTGTAGGTGAAGAAGGCGTTGAGCCCCATGCCGGGCGCCTGGGCGAAGGGGACGTTGGCCAGCAGGGCGGTGAGAATACAGCCGATGGCCGCGCTGGCGCAGGTGGCCACCAGAACCGGCGTCCACAGCTCGCCGGGCATGGCGGGGAAGAAATCCGGGTTCCCTGTTCCGGCGTTCAGGTTTACGCACAGGGTGTTGGGGTTGACGAAGATAATGTAGGCCATCGCGAAAAACGTCGTGATGCCGCCTACGATCTCGGTACGGACATTACTGCCCCGCTCGGAGATTTTGAAGAACTTATCCATAGTACTCCTCCTCTTTTTCCTACCCCCTCCCGGCGGGGAGCGGAGTTGCTCTTTTCCGGAGGGGATTTTCATATTTTACACGATCATCACAAAAAAGAAAAGCACAACCGCTCAATTTTTGGAAAGTTTGTGCAATACGCCGAATATAGCTGGGTATTTTTGCCAAAAATCCTCCACGTACTCCAAAGGAAAATTGGGCTTCTCAACTAGGGGAAATTATGGTATCCTGGTGTATATCAATCCACATGAAAGCCGGTAATATTCGACGGAAAAATGGCGCAGGGCGGTGCTGTCGTCCTTGGCGGGCGTCAGCCCGCCCGGGTCCTCCGCCTTGCCGCACCGCATTTTCCCGCGCCTCCTTTTTACCGGTTCTCAAATGTGCCGGCTATACGGGCTGTCAAACGGCCGGGAAAGGAGCGGAAATAATGGAAAACTCTGTGAACGTTTCCACTTTTTTGGAAAACGCAGGCGCGGGGGACGCCTCCTCCGTCCTGGAGGGATGGATGAAGGCCGGATGGGGCAAGCTGACAGTGGGGAACCTGCTGTCGGCCCTGACGCTGCTGCTGGTCTGCCTGGCGGCGGCGCGGCTGCTGCTGGGGGTGGCGGGGAAGCTGCTGGGCCGGTCCGGCGGCATGGACGAGCGGATGAAGCGGTATATCCTCAAGGGGCTGAAGGGCCTGCTGTACCTGCTGACGGCCCTTATCGTGGCGGGGAGCCTGGACATCGACGTGACCAGCCTCATCGCGGTTATCAGCGTCTTCGGCCTGGCGGTGTCCCTGGCGGTCCAGGACGTGCTGGGCAACGTGGCCGGGGGCATGGTGCTGCTGTTCTCCAAACCCTTCACCCTGGGGGACTACGTCTCCACCGCCGACGGAGAGGGCGAGGTGGCGGAGATCACCCTCACCCACACCAAGCTGGACACCCCCTCCGGCCAGCGGGTCATGCTGCCCAACAGCAGGCTGACGGCGGGGCAGATCGTCAACTACACCGTCCGGGGGGTGCGGCGGGCGGACCACGCCATCGCCGCCTCCTATGACGACGAGCCGGAGGCCGTCCGGGGGGCCTGCCTCAAGGCCCTGGAGCGCACCCCCGGCATCCTCCCGGACCCCGCGCCCCAGGTGGTCCTCACCGCCTACGGGGAGAGCGCCATCGAGTACCGCGTCCGCTTCTGGGCCAGGACAGAGGACTACTGGGACGCCCACTTCCGGTCCCTGGAGGAAATCCATAGAGCCTTCGCCGAGGACGGGGTGACCATGACGTACAACCATCTGAATGTGCATATCGTGGAAAGAGGAGAACAGCCATGAACAAGGGCCGCATTATTTTCCTCAACGGCGTGACCAGCAGCGGGAAAACCTCCATCGTGGACGCACTCCAGGAGCGGGAGGACGTCTTTTTCTATGTTGTCGCCAACGACCTGTTCGAGCAGATGGTCGGAGACGGGTATCTGCGGCGGGATTATTGGAAATATCTCAGCGAAGTCATCATTATGATGTACCATACCGCGAAATTGTACTCCGATATGGGCAAAAATGTCCTGATCGATGGAATACTGGTTGAGCGGGAAGAAATAAAGCCCCATTATCATCAGCTGCTGGAAATCCTGCGGGACAACCCTCTTGATGTAGTCGAGGTGTACTGCCCGCCGGACATCTGCCGGCAGAGAAACCTGCGCCGGCAGGACCGCCGGGAAACGCAGTCGGACGAACAGGCAGAACGGATGGCAAAGGACATACGCTATAGCCTGAGAGTCGATACCAGCATCCAAAGCCCCGCGGAATGCGCGGACATCATCCTGCGGCAGCTATTCAAACAATAACCGAAAGAGGGCATAACAAGGCGCCAATGACAGCAGAAGGTAAAATATCCAATTATGAAAAAATGAAAGACGATGCGGCAGCGGCATTTTTGCGGTTTGATCAGGAAGAGATGATCCGGAAATTCGCGCTGGAACACGATAAAATGTATCTTTATATCTGCTTTGCCGGAAAAAGATACCGTATCAGCCGCACAACGGGGGCCGTGAGCCGGTCCGACGCGCCCTTCCAGCCGGGAAGCTACAACGAGGTCATGACGATATACGACGTGCTCTGCCATTCCAAAGCGGACTGCCGCCTTGCCGGCGAATGGGTCAATGTGGGGAGCCTCTCCGCCATCCAGGGCGGCGCACTGGCGAAGGGAAGTAATTTCTTCCAGAACGCCGGGGCATATTTTGCCGGGAAATCCGCCGCACTGGCCTGCGCATGCAAGGCGCTGCAAGGCAGGGAAACGAAGCCGGGGGATGTGGCGTATGAGCTTAAATTGTTTCCGTTTCTGCCGCTGGTCCTGCGCTTCTGGGAAGCGGACGAGGACTTCCCCGCCAGTCTGCAAATTTTTGTGGACCGGAATATCCTGGCGTATATGCACTACGAGACGCTGATGTTCGCGCTCACCCATTTGCTCAGCCAGCTGCGCTGTGAATGCGAAAAATTGGCGCGATAGCAGGTCCGAGCAGTCACAATAAAGAAACGAAAGAGAGCAAATCAATTTATGCTGAAATTCACCCCCATCGACGAATCCCACGCCCCCCTCCTCCGCAAATACTATGGCCAATGCACCTACCGCCTGTGCGAGTACTCCCTCGGCGTCAAGCTCATGTGGCGGGACCACTGGCATCCGGCGTTTGCCGAATCCCACGGGTGTCTGGTGGTCCTCAACCACAGCGTCCACTATGGGGCCATGTTCGACTTCCCCATCCCCCTGCCGGAGGAGGGGGACGTGGACGCCGCCCTGGACGAGATCGACGCCTGGTGCGTGGAAAACGGCGTGCCGCCCTCCTTCGGCGTAGTGCCGGAAGCGGAGCGGGAACGGCTGATGAAGCGCTACCCCTACACCACCGTGGACAACGACCGCCTTTGGCAGGACTACTTCTACCACGCGGAGGACCTCAGCACCTTCGCCGGACGCCGCTACTCCGGCCAGCGCAACCACATCAACAAGTTCCGCAAGCTCTACCCCGACGCCGTCTTCCGGGCGCTGGCCCCGGCGGACCGCGGCAAGGTAGAGGCGTTCTGGCGGGAGTTCCACAAGGTGTTCAACAAGGAGGACGCCGACGCGAAAATGGAGGTCTGCTTCGCCCGGCGGATCATGGAGCAGGCGGGCGAGGCCTGGGCGAAAACCGGCTGCGTGGAGGAGGACGGCAAGCTCATCGCCATCGCCCTGGCAGAGGTCTGCGGGGACACGCTGGTGTGCCATGTGGAGAAGGCTCTGCCCCAGTACGAGGGGGTATACCCCTTCCTGGTCCAGTCCTTCGCCGCCGCCAACAGCGAGGGCCTCCGCTGGATCAACCGGGAGGACGACGCCGGGGACCGGGGCCTGCGGACCAGCAAGCTCCAGTACCTGCCCGCCTTCCTGGGGGCCAAGGTCCGGCTTCTGGCCCGGAACGAGCTGTCCGGACTGGAAACCATCCCCGTGCTGAAAAGCGAGCGGCTGGTCCTGGACGGCCTCCGCGAAGAGGACAGGCCCCTCTATAACCGCCTGTGCCTGGACGATGAGCGCAACCGCTGGTGGGGCTACGACTACCGGGAGGACCTGGAGGGCGAGCTGACGGAGGACTATTTCCTTTCCGTGGCCCGGGAGGACTTCCAGAACAGGCTGGCGGTGAATTTCGCCGTCCGGCTGGACGGGGCCTTCATCGGCGAGGCGGTACTGTACCGCTTCGACTGCAGGGGCGGCGCGGAGCTGGGGTGCCGCATCCTGCCCGAGTACGCCGGGAACGGGTACGGGGCCGAAGCCTTCCGGCGGGCGGCGGAGTGGAGCCTGTACGGCCTGGGGCTGTACAGGCTGAATGCCAAATGCTATCACGAAAACGCGGCCTCCCGAAAGATGCTGGAGAGCTGCATGCGCCCCGCCGGGGAGGACGAGACGTTCCTGTATTTTGAGAAAAAGGTCTGACCGGCGGGCCCCGGGCGGCTCCCCAGGACGGAGAAATTTTTTTGTACAAGCAAGCCGAATATTGCCAGAGAAGATTTGCATGTTTTGTCGAATCGTGCTATAATGGACCAATCAATGGAGCGCAGGCGCGAAAGGGAGGTCATTATGAGCGGCAAAAAGTGTGCACGGTGCGGCAAAATTTACCCTTCATCCTACCGGAGCTGTCCTTACTGCTCGGAGCGAAGGGGCGGCAGGCGTCCGCCGGACAACCCCATCGACAGGGCCGTCGAGTTCCTGCGGGAACACGGCGAGCGGATCTTCCTGATCTGCACGACGGTGTTCCTGATCATCGCCGTCCTGGGCATGCTCCTCACACGGCGTTCCGACCCGGAGCCCAAGCCTGCGGATACGCCGGAGCCCCCGGAGCAGCAGGACAGCATCCAGGAGCCGGATCCTCCGCCGGAGCCGGTTTCCCTGTCCAAGTCCGCCATATCCCTGTTTGTCGGCGAATATGAGACGCTCACGTCCTCAGGAGGAACCGGGGACCCGATATGGACCTCCTCCAACGAGGCGGTAGCCGGCGTAACCGACGGCGTCGTAACCGCCAAGGCCGCCGGCACGGCCACCATCACCGTCGCCTGCGGGCTGGAGAAGGCCGTATGCGCCGTGACCGTGACGGAAAAGGCCCCCGATGTGGAGGTATACCTGAACCGTACGGACTTCACGCTGCGCTCGGGGGAAAATGAGTTCCAGATGAAGGTCAAGGTGAAGGAAACCCGGAAGGACTACGAGGGGGAAGTGAAGTGGGCCAGCGCCGACGCCGCCGTAGTCACCGTCAGTGAAACCGGGCTGGTAAAGCGGGCCGGCCGCGGCTCCACCGTGATCTCCGCCACCATCGGCGAAAAGGTTCTGGAGTGCATCGTCCGCGTCAGGTAACGCATCAAGTAGGCAGGTATTATTTCCGTGCTTAAAGCTCGGAAATAAGACATTTGATGCAAGCCGTTTTGCTCGCCGCTGTAAACAGCGGCAACCGCAAAACATGGAAATATTCCTTCCGAAGGGCGGAGGCCGGTATGGCCTCCGCCTCTTGTCTTATCCCGGACAAGCCCCTCCGTCAGGCGGTTTGCGATTTCGAGGCGTTCCGCCGCCATACCCCGCCCGAAAAACCAAGGAAGCCGCCGGTCTGTTTTCAGAGCTATGTCTGTGGGAGCCGGCACGGCGGATGCAGTTTCGGGGGTTGCCATCAGGCGGAATGCGTGCTATAATGACAGTAAGATTTTTCAGAGAGGTGACTCTTATGATAGGCGCAATTTCCGGCGCAATCCCCTACTACAACGTATACGGCGCGGCGGGAACGCCCCAGCGGCCCTCCCAGGCGCAGAACGCCCGGAAACCGGAGGCGGCCCCGTCCGTCCAGAGCGGTAGCCAGGCGTCCCTCTGGGCCGCCCGGCGGGGCGCTTCTCCGGAGACGCCGGTCCAGCCGGTATCCCCCGTCCGTCCCGTGGACGGCGACGAGGCCCAGCCCGTCCGTCTGGGCCCCGTGCTCCGGGAGGGAGCGGACCCGGCGGAAATGGCCGTGCGGATGCGGATCAAGCCCTATGAGGAGTCCCCGCTCCAGGGCGCGGAGAAGTCCCGGGAAGGCAACCAGTCCGACAGCGGGCTGAAGGTGGGCGCGGAGGGCGCCCAGGCCGCCGTGGAAGAGGGCAAGTGCGAAACCTGCGAGAAGCGGAAGTACCAGGACGGCTCCGACGACATGGGCGTGTCCTTCCAGACCCCCACCCGGGTTGCGCCGGAGCAGGCGGCCTCCGCCGTGCGGGGCCACGAGAACGAGCACGTAGTCCGGGAGCAGGCCAAGGCCAAGCGGGAGGACCGCCGGGTGGTGAGCCAGTCCGTAACCCTCCACACCGACATCTGTCCCGAGTGCGGCAAGACCTATATCTCCGGCGGCACCACCCGCACCGTCACCGCCGCCAATCCGGAGGAGCCGGCGGCGGACCAGTCCCTGCAGGAGGAGCAGGTTCAGAAGGGCCTGGACATCCTGGTCTGAGGGCCGGAAAAATTTTTTCCGGAAATTTGAAATTTGATATTGACAGGCGGGGCTGCTTTTAGTATAATAACCCTTGCCGTTCGAGAGACGGACTCCCGGGAGCATAGCTCAGCTGGTTAGAGCACCTGCCTTACAAGCAGGGGGTCACTGGTTCGAGTCCAGTTGTTCCCACCATTGTTTCATACTTCGTCTCTCGTTTCCGGCAAGCGGTATTCGGCTCAGTAGTTCAGTTGGTTAGAACGCCAGCCTGTCACGCTGGAGGTCGACGGTTCGAGCCCGTTCTGAGTCGCCATAGGGTACGCGATGTGCCCTATATGCCTCTGTAGCTCAGTTGGTAGAGCAGCGGACTGAAAATCCGCGTGTCGTTGGTTCAATTCCGACCGGAGGCACCATTTTGTTTGCGCACTGCGCAAACAAAATACGCGGGCGTAGCTCATCTGGTAGAGCGCCACCTTGCCAAGGTGGAGGTAGCGGGTTCGAGCCCCGTCGCCCGCTCCATTGCAAAGGAGAACAGGAGCAAGTACCGTTTGCTCCTGTTCTCTATATGGCGACATAGCCAAGTGGTAAGGCATGGGTCTGCAAAACCCTGATTCCCCGGTTCAAATCCGGGTGTCGCCTCCAAAAGAAAAGACCGCCTATGGCGGTCTTTTCTTTTGGAAACCTGCGGTTCATTTACCTATTGGTACAGCTTCTAATATTTCATTTGAATTGAAAAAGTCCGCCAAACTGCCAAAACAGCAGGAGAAACTCCCAGCTGTTTTGCACGGTTTGGCGGACATAATTTTATGAATATGCAGACTGCCGGCCTTCTGCCGGTTTTCCGGCTGCCGCCCGGAGGGCGGCAAAGGAGACATTCTTCCCGCTCGCGCGAAAAGAAGGCCCCGCCCCCGCAGGGGCAAAGGTAAAATAAGAAGAGAGCCCCGCCGCCCCGCAGGGGCGGGACGAAACATCCTTCAACGAAGAAAGAAGAAAAAAGCGGTGCGGCCCGCAGGGCCGCGGATCATTCCCCTGACCGGGTCACATCATTGATCCACCTCCTGCTATGGAAGCGGATCAACCCAATGGGACATTTCAAAAGATTCTCCGCCTGCATGGCAATGCACACCACCCACGTCGGCGCATGAAACACCAGCCCGGTGAGGGCCATCAGCGGGATGGCCGCCAGCCACAGCGGCCCGATGTCGATCAGCGACGCCGCCTTGGCATCGCCCCCCGCCCGGAGGACCCCGGTAATGTTGGTGATATCAAATGACCGCATGGGCATAAACACCGCATAGATCACCGACAGGCAGGTGGCGGCCTCCACCGCGCCGGGCGTCAGCTCGAACAGCGGAAACAGCACCGGCCGGAAAAACGTGGGCAGCAGAACCAGCAGCAGGACCATCACCGCGCCGCCTACCAGCATGGACGCCAGCAGCAGCGTCCAGCTGACGTCGTAGACCCGCTGGGGCGTATGGCCCTGGCCGATCTCCTTGCCCACGGTGACGGCCGCCGCCGCCGCGATGCCGAAGCAGACCACGGTGGAAATCCGGTCGATGTTGCCGATGAGGGCGTAGGCCGCCAGCATGTCCTGGCTGTTGGACATGTGGCCCATGATGACGGTGAGCATGGAGGTGCCCACGCTCCACATCGCCTCGTTGCACACCACCGGGGCGGAGTAGCGGATGAAGCTGTGGAGGATGGGCTTTCCGGGCCGCAGGATGCACCGCCAGCGCAGGGGCAGACGCCTGCTCCGCAGGGCGAAGGCCCCCGCCGCTAAGAATTCCACCACCCGGCTGATCAGCGTGGCCGCCGCCGCGCCGGTGACCCCCATGGCGGGAGCCCCGAACTTGCCGAAGATCAGCACGTAGTTGAGGAAGGTGTTCACGCACATGGAGATCCCGTAGAGGGCCATGCCGAATTTGGGGTACTCCGTGCTCCGGTGGAGGCCGGCGTAGATGCTGCTGACGCCGTTGAGGATGTAGGAGAAGCCCACGATCTGGATATACCGGGCGCCCAGGGCCACAAGCTCCTGGTTGGGGGTAATGAGGCCCAGGACCTGGGATGGGAAAAAGAAGGTGATGAGGGCCAGGACCGTGGAAAATCCCGTCACCGCGTACAGGGCCACGCCCATGCAGCGGTTGATGTTGTCCACGTCCCCCCGGCCCCAGTACTGGCTGACCAGCACGGCCATGCCGCTCTGGAAGCCGAAGATGACGATCTGGATGATGAACACCGGCACGTTGGCGGCGGTGACCGCCGCCATTTCCGCGTTGCCCAGGAGCCCCACCATGAAGGTGTCGGCGAAGCCCAGGGAGGTGGTGATGATGTTTTGCAGGATGATGGGCGCGGAGAGCGCCCAGAGTTTCTGATAGAAGCCGGGTTCCCGGCGGAGTGCGCGAAGCATGGGGGACCTCCTTGACGAAGTAAGAATGAAATTGAAAGCGGAATGCGGCGGGCTACAGCATGGGGAAACGGGTGTTCCGGTGGGCCAGCAGGGCCTCGAAGAGGGCGTCCACGTCCTCGAAGGACGTCTCCGGCCCGAAGCTGACCCGCACCGTGCCGGCGGCGGTCCGCTTGTCCAGGCCCATGGCGGTGAGCACGTGGCTGGCCTTTCCCCGGTGGCAGGCGGAGCCGGCGGAGATGTAGATCCCCTTTCCGTCCAGCTCGCTGACGATGTTCTGGCTGGGGTATCCCGGCAGGGACACGGACAGGATGTGGGGCGCGTCGCCGGGGCCCACGAACCGCAGGTCCGGAATGGCCCCCAGCCTCTCCCGGGCGTAGTCCCGGCAGGCGGCGAGGCGGGCGGCGATCTCCTCCCGCCGCTCCAGACGCAGCTCCGCCGCCCGGGCGAAGCCGGCGATCTGGGCCGTGGCCTCGGTGCCGGGGCGCAGGCCGCCCTCCTGCCCGCCGCCGAAGAGGAGGGGCAGGACGTTTTTCGCCCGCCCGCCGGCGTACAGGGCCCCGATGCCCTTGGGCCCGCCGACCTTGTGGGCGGAGAGGGTGATGTAGTCCGCCCCCAGGCCCTTGGCGGTGAAGGGGATTTTCAGAAAGCCCTGGACCGCGTCGGTGTGGAGCAGGGCGGGATGGTCCCGCAGGCCGGCGGCGATCTCCTCCACCGGGAACACCGCCCCTGTCTCGTTGTTCACCAGCATGACGCTGACCAGGGCGGTGTCCTCCCGGACGGCGGAGAGGACGGCCCGGGCCGTTATGCGGCCCTCCCCGTCGGGCTTCACGTAAGTGGCGGAACAGCCCTCCCGCTCCAGCTGTCTGACGCACTGGAGCACGGCGCTGTGCTCCACGGCGGTGGTGACGATGTGTTTTCCTACCCGGCGGTTCTGGTGGAGGGCGGCCCGGAGGGCCCAGTTGTCTCCCTCGGTGCCGCAGGAGGTAAAGAAGATTTGTTCCGGCTTTGCCCCCAGGGCTCCGGCGATGATGGCCCGGCCCCGGTCCACAATGGCTTTGGCCTGCCGGCCGGGGGCGTACTGGGCGGAGGGGTTGCCGAAGTCCTTCGTCAGCGCCTCCAGCATGGCTTGCGCCGCCTCCGGCGGCACGGGGGTGGTTGCGGCGTGGTCCAAATAGATCATGGTCTTTTCCTCCTGCCGCCGCTGCGCGGCGGCTACAATGCCTATCTTCTTGATAGATTCGCCCCTCGCCGGGGCGGGGGCCTTCTTTTCGCGCGAGCGAAAAGAAGCAAAAGGTCGCTTAGGAAACTACGTTTCCTAAGAACCTTCCTGCAT
>VSNB01000094.1 GCA_009774055.1 Clostridiales bacterium | reverse complement strand
CTTTTTTTCGCCTCCTCCGCCATAAATCTACATTTTTTCCTCGGCGTTTTCTTACATTTTATCACTGGCGCTGACATTACCATCCGGCCCACCATGTCGCACGCCAGCACAAACAGCGCGCCAAACAGAGCCGTGTCAATCAATGTGCCCCGGATTTTATCTCCCTTGAACATCGCCACCAGATTGGGGACGATCAGGCCGATGTAGGAAATAGAGCCCACCACCACAACAACGGAGGCCGTGATCATCGCGGCAATCGTCAATCCCAGGAACAGCACAAAGTTGTATGGAACACCGAGATTTTGCGAGAAGTCTTTTCCCATGCCCACAATGTTGAAATGATTTGCAAACAGAAAAGCCAGCACCACCAGCGGAACCGTCAGCCAGACAATCTCATACCGTCCCCGCAGGACCATGGAGAAGTGGCCGACCAGCCAGGTAGAGAGCGCCTGCGTCATTTCATACTTGTACGCCAGATAATTTGTAATGCCGCCGATTACATTGCCGAACATGATGCCCACCAGCGGGACCATCACCACATCCTTAAATTGGATGCGCTGAATGAACCAGACGAATATCCAGGTGCCCAGGACCGCAAATACAAAAGAAAAAATGGCTCTCCCCCATAGGGTGGAATTGGGCAGGAACAGCAGCGCCAGCAGGATGCCGAACTGTGCGGAGGAAATGGTAGCCCCTGTGGTTGGAGAGACAAACTTGTTCATGCAGAGCTGCTGCATAATCAGGCCCGCCACGCTCATACCGGTTCCGGTGCAGAGAATTGCCAGGAGGCGGGGCAGGCGGGAGATGAGGAATACCTCCCAATGCTCTCTGTCTCCCTGCAGCAGCCCCGATATATCCACATCCAGAACGCCAACGAACAGTGACCAAACGGCCAGCACCAGGAGCAGAGCGAACAAAACAATCGTAGTCAAATGTTTTTTGATGACAGTCACCTCCGCGAAAGTTAGTTATTGCTAACTATAAGGTATAAAGGAATGCGTCAGACGACAATCTGAGAGACTCGCCCATCACGATGCACAGCGAAGTCAGTATAACACACCGGGTTAGTCATACACAACCGCATGATTGAACAAGAAAAACTGCATTTAACGCAGGAAAATTTATCTATTATCACGAGAGCCATTCAGGAGACGGCAGTTAAAACAAGTTCCAATTTATCTCTTGACAAAAGTCCCCACCTGTGCTAACGTTTACTTTGTGGTTAGCAATATCTAACCGAAGCGGCGTATGACCTCCTTACTTTCTTCCCCCCAAGGCCCTCTCCCCTTGGGGTTTCTCCGGCCACAAAGGTTAGCTATCACTAACTACAACCAAAAATATTTCATGAAGGAGTGTTCAACGATGAACAAGATCGCGATCGTATTCTGGAGCGGGACCGGAAACACGGAGGCTATGGCGGGCTTTATTGCCGAGGGCATCCGGGCCGCTGGCGGCGAGGCGGAGCTGCTGGGGCCTGGAGAGTTCTCGGCCAGCCAGTTCTCCGCTTACAGCGCTGTGGCCTTCGGCTGTCCCGCCATGGGCAGCGAGGTGTTGGAGGAGGCGGAGTTCGAGCCGATGTTCTCCGCGCTGGAGGGTTCTCTCGGCGGCAAGCGGATCGCGCTGTTCGGCTCCTATGGCTGGGGAGACGGCCAGTGGATGAGGGACTGGTGCAAACGCTGTGACGACGCCGGGGCCAACCTCCTGGACGAAAACGGCCTGACGGTCAATGAGGCCCCGGATGCAGAGGGGGCGGAAGCCTGCAAGGAGCTGGGCCGGAAGCTGGCGGCGTGGTGAACAAGGACATTTCCCGGACCTTTGAGGCCGTGCTGGTTCGGCAGTGTGCCCCCACACTGGCGGGGATGAAACCGGGAAGCATTTTCTGTGTCAAACCACCTGTGCCGGAAATCGTCCGGCAGCAAGTCAAGATATGGAACGAACAGCTGGCCGCCTTGGGGCTGTCCATTCAAATTCTTTTGGAGCGCCCTGTTTCTGGTTCTATGATTGTTTATGTGTACCGGAGAAACCTCGTGGAGAGCGCCTTATCCGATTGTGACTGCCAGCATTTTTTAGAGAAAACTGGATATAATAGAGCGGATTTAGATGGTATGCTGACACAGCTTGCTTACCGGCTGGAAACACAAGCGGAGTTTCCCCATGAAATCGGCGTGTTCTTGGGCTACCCGCTCCAGGATGTGATTGGGTTCATTGAAAACCAGGGCCGGAATTTTACCTGCTGCGGATTTTGGAAGTCATATAGTGACCCGGCAGAAATTCAGACGTGCTTTGATTGTTACCGCAGATGTATCAATACCTATGTAAAACTTTTTGAGCAGGGAATCCCTCTTGAAAAACTCGCTGTGCCGGCGTAAATAATCGTCCCCATAAGGTAATTCTTGTGGGGATGATTTTCTTGCGTGTAGGATTGACAACAGTAAAAAAATGTTATAAGATAAGCGGAGTTAGCAATTACTAACCGTTAAATTGGAGGAAACATGACAATAGGTGTAATGCAGGGAATTTTACTTCCGTTCTTCGGGACAGTGCTGGGAGCAGCCTGTGCGTTTGTAATGCGCGGCACACTTCATACAACAGTCCAACGTGCCTTAACTGCGTTCGCAGCCGGAGTCATGGTGGCGGCATCCGTCTGGAGCCTCTTAATCCCCGCAATGGAGCAGGCATCTGGAATGGGACACTGGGCATTTTTTCCGGCTGTGACGGGTTTCTGGTGCGGTATTCTGTTTCTGCTGGTACTGGACAGAACAATCCCTCATTTGCATCAGAACAGCGATGAACCGGAGGGACTTCATACACAGTTGAAACGAACCACAATGCTGGTGCTGGCCGTCACCCTCCACAATATCCCGGAGGGGATGGCGGTAGGCGTGGTGCTGGCGGGCTGGATGGCCGAAAACAGCGGCATCACCGCCGCTGGTACGTTGGCATTGTCTCTCGGTATTGCCATTCAAAACTTCCCGGAGGGGGCCATTATTTCCATGCCCCTCCGGGCAGAGGGAATGGGAAAAGGACGGGCATTTCTGTACGGCGTGCTTTCCGGTATCGTAGAGCCTTTGGCGGCGGTCCTGACCATGCTGGCGGCGGGGTTGATCCTGCCCGCCCTGCCCTATCTGCTCAGTTTCGCGGCGGGGGCCATGATCTATGTTGTGGTCGAGGAACTGATTCCAGAGGCATCTGCCGGGACGCACTCTAACATCGGGACGCTGTTCTTTGCGGCGGGATTTACCATCATGCTGGCACTGGATGTTGCGCTGGGGTAAGAGGAAATTTGTGATGAGATTACTGATTTACGGTGCCGGAGTCATCGGCAGTTTCTATGCGGCATTGTTCAGCAGAGCGGGATATAGCACGACTGTGTATGCGCGAGGGAAACGGCTGGAGACGCTGGAAAGGGCCGGCTTGTTATATGAACATAAAGGCCGGCTCCATTCGGCTCATGTGGAGGTCATTGACCGTGTCGCGAATGAGGATCACTTCGATTATATCTTTTTAACCGTCAAAGAAAATCAGGTGCATACTGCGTTAAGGGAGCTTCATTCCAATTGCAGCCCGAATATCGTGACCATGGTAAATACCCTTGAACCATATGGCAAATGGGAAGAAATCTGTGGGACGGGACGTATTATTCCCGCTTTTCCAGGCGCGGGCGGCAGCTTTCAAGGAGATGTTCTGAAAGCCGCGCTGACCCCGAAGGTCATTCAGCCTACGACCTTCGGGGAAATAAACGGAAAGAAAACAAAGCGACTGCAGGAAATATCCCCGCTATTGAGAAAAGCGGAGATCCCTTATCAGATCGTAAAAAGTATGCACGACTGGCAGCTATGTCACCTTGCGATGGTCGTCCCGATTGCCGACGCTTTCTATGCGGCAGAGCATCCGAAGGAGGCTTGGAAAGAAAAAGCGGTGATGCTCAAAACAGCAAGGCAGCTGAAACACAATTTCAAGACACTTCACGCACTGGGAATCCATCTTTCGCCTTGGAAAATGAACCTGTTCTGTTTTGCGCCTGTGTGGATTTTGAAAGCCGGGATGACTGCGGTTTTCAAAAGCAGTTTTGGAGATGTGTTTATGTATCAACATTCCATGAACGCGCCCGACGAAATGCGACAGCTGCACACGCAGATTTATCGGTATATTGCGGATGCGGTAGAGTGTGGAACGGGGGGAACATTATGAAATATACCTATTGCGAACGGTTCATGTGGCACATCATCGCGCCCGCCTCCCTCCGTTTTCTCTCGGAGCAGGGCTGGGATGTTTCCAAATTGAAAAAGAAGGCCGAAAGATTTACCGTCAGATAGTAGTGCGCACACCAGGCATCGGCGGGCTGACCGGAAACTCCCTTCACGTCTGCCTTGTGGCCGGGATGGAAAGGCTGCTCCACCATGTTCCTTGGAACCTTTGACGGTGGTGGTCATACGGTTTCCAAGGATTCTCTACCACCATCTATCCCTGCGTAGTGGATAACTGCTCTGTGGAAATCACCATGAATATCCCCGGCGCCACCCATGTGGGCGGATTGATCAGCACCGGCCTCTACTATTACGGCGAGGAAACTGCCTTTGCCGTGACCAACTGCCGGCTATCCGGCAGCATTGACGGAGCAGTCACACTGGGAGCCGTTGCAGGGCGAGCGGAGGGCAGCGTTGTGGAAAGCTGCGCATTTAATGTACTGTTCGATGGCGCCAAGATGGAAAATGCCATTGGAAAAACCACCTGTATGTACGAGTGCGTGAATCAATAGACCTCTCACTGATTTTGAAAAGCGCGGCGGGGAAATCTGCCGTGCTTTTCATTTTGCCCTTGACAACCAATTTTGTCAGTGATATATTGATAATTAGATTATCGGTAATTTAATTATCATTTGAAGGGAGGATAAACAATGGCCAAGCCGGACCATTCCCTTGATCCGCTGATCCTGGCAAGCGCGCGCCGGGAGTTTCTGGAGAAGGGTTTTGAAAAGGCATCGCTGAAGCGTATCTGTGAAAACGCCAATGTGACTACCGGTGCGCTCTACAAGCGCTACAGCGGCAAAGAGGAGCTGTTCGCCGCCGTGGTGGCGGATACTGTGGCGGACCTGAATGAGATCATAGCCCAGAAGTCCGTCACGGATTTCAGCCAGGTATCGGATGAGGAGCTGGTGAAAGCCTGGGACATGGACGAGGACTACATGATGTGGTGGTTCCGCTATTTGGACGAACGGCACGACGGTTTTGTGCTGCTGGTCAGCTGTGCGGAGAACACCCGCTACACCAACTTCCAGCATGACTGGGTGGAGAAGATGACCCAGGCTACCTATGGATACTATCAGGAGGCCCGCCGCCGGGAGCTGACCACAGTGGACATGTCGGAAGCGGAGATTCACATCCTGCTCACCGCCTTCTGGGCTACTATCTATGAGCCGTTCATCCACGGCTATAATCTGGAGCAGCTGGAGAGCCATTGCAAGCTGGTCTGCAAGCTCTTCGACTGGTACCGCATATTTGGATTTTCTTCCCCCTGAAAGGCCCTTTTCCCAGAAAGGGCTTTTCAAAAGCCTTGGAGTTAGCTGTATCTAACTTTTTGATCAAAGGAGGTAATTTTGTGTTCAAGAAAGTATTGGACTATGCGGGGGAGTACCGCCGGCTGACCTACCGGTCGGTGGCCGTCCTCCTGCTGGGTGTGACCATGAGTGTACTGCCCTTCTGGTTTGCCTACCAGCTGATCCTGCCGCTGCTGGGCTATGGCAGCCTGGAACCTGCCGGAGCCGTCTGGCGTGTGGCCGCTATCTCCGTCTGCGGAATCCTCTATGCCCTGCTCTATGTCCGGGGGCTGGCCCTGTCCCATCAGGCGGCTTACCACACCCTGGAAAACATCCGCGTCTCCCTTCAAAAAAAGCTGGAGGCACAGCCCTTGGGGACGATTCAGGAGAAGGGCGTGGGCGTCCTCAAAAAGATGTTTATTGACGACATCGAATCCATTGAACTTCTGCTGGCCCACGCCATTCCGGAGGGCATCTCAAATGTTGCCGTTCCGGTCATCGTCTATATCGCTATGTTCTTTGCGGACTGGAAACTGGCTCTTCTGACCCTGTGCTCCCTCCCTCTGGGCTTCGTGGCCATGGGCGCCATGTACAAGCAGGGCACCAGCAAAATGGGGGCCTACTACGGCGCGGCCCAGAAGATGAACAGCACCATTGTGGAGTATATCAACGGTATGGAGGTGGTAAAGGTCTTCAACCGGGACGGCGACAGCTACAAGCGGTTTGAAACAGATGTGACAAACTATCGGGACTTTACCCTGGATTGGTACCGGGTCTGCTGGCCCTGGATGGCCCTCTATAACAGCATTATCCCCTGCACAGCCATGTTTACCCTGCCGCTGGGGGCGTGGTTTGTCCTGCAAGGCTGGTCAACACTGCCGGATCTGGTGCTGGTGCTGTGCATGAGCTTCGGCATCGGCGCGCCGCTGCTGCGATCTCTCAGCTTTCTGTCCACCATGCCCCAGGTCAATTTCAAAATCGAAGCTCTGGAGCAGCTGATGAGCGCGCCGCCCTTGCAGCAGACAAACCGCCCGTTTGCCGGAAAGGATCATTCCATCTCCTTTGAAGATGTCCGTTTTGGCTATAAGGAGGAGGAAGTGCTCCACGGCGTCTCCCTCTCCGCCAGGGAGGGGAGCTTGGTCGCCCTGGTAGGCGAATCCGGCAGCGGAAAATCCACTTTAGCCAAGCTGTTGGTGCATTTCTACGATGTGTCCGGCGGTTCAGTGAAGATCGGCGGTCAGGATGTCCGGGATATGAGCATTGAATCGCTGAATGACCAGATCTCCTATGTGTCCCAGGAGCAGTTCCTGTTCAACATGAGCCTGCTGGAAAATATCCGCCTGGGCAAGCTGGACGCCACGGATGAGGAAGTTCTGGCGGCGGCGGAAAAGGCCCAGTGCGGCGAATTTCTGGCCCGTCTGCCCCAGGGCATCCACACTATGGCCGGGGATGGCGGAAAACAGCTCTCTGGCGGAGAACGGCAGCGGATCTCCCTGGCCCGGGCGATTTTGAAGAACGCTCCCATTGTGGTGCTGGACGAGGCAACCGCTTTCATGGACCCCGAGAATGAGGAGAAAATGAACGCCGCCATTGCCCAGGTCATCCGGGGAAAAACGGTCATCGTGATTGCCCACCGGCTCCATTCCATCGTGAATGCGGACCAGATCTGCGTGCTACATCAGGGCAATGTGGCGGCGGTGGGAACGCACAAAGAGCTGCTGGAGCGCAGCCCGGAATATCAGACCCTCTGGCAGGCGGCGGAGGGCGCCGCGGATTGGAAGGTATCGGTGGAGGAGGTGCTGGCATGATCGCGTTGATGAAACGAATCCTGAATGTGGCGGGAGGTTACAAGGGGCGGATTCAGCTGGCCTTTTTGTTTTCGTTCCTGAAATCCCTTTTGGCAAAAGCGCCCATCGGCATGGCGTTTCTGGTGCTGACCGCGTTTCTGGACGGCAGTGCCGACGGCCGCCTGTGCCTGACCATGGGAGCGGCCATGGCAATCTGTCTGGTCTTGCAGGTGCTCTGTCAGCACGCGGCGGACCGGCTGCAATCGGCCGCCGGGTTCATGGTGTTCGCCGAAAAGCGGATGGAGCTGGGTGCGCACCTGCGGAAGCTGCCCATGGGCTACTTTACCGAGGGGAACATCGGAAAAATCAGCTCTGTACTCTCCACCGACATGGTGTTTATTGAGGAAAACTGCATGACCGCGCTGGCGGATATGATGAGCTATATCTTCGCTGAGGCCATTATGCTGGCGTTCCTGTTTGCCGTCCATCCTTGGCTGGGCCTTGCCGGGTGTGCGCTGATGCTGTTGGTGCTGGCCATCGCCAAGGGGATGCGCCGGGAGGGGCTGGAGGATTCGGACATCCGCCAGGCCCAGAGTGAGAACCTGACAGAGGCGGTGCTGGACTTTGCCGAGGGTATCGGCATCATCAAGACCTACAACCTGCTGGGTGAGAAGTCGGCGGAGCTGACGGAAAACTTCCGTGAAAGCCGTAAGACGAGCATCGACTTTGAGGAAAACCACGCGCCCTGGCAGCGGCGGCTCAACCTGGTGTTTGGGCTGGGCGTGGCCGTCGTGGTGGCGCTGACGCTGTTCCTGCGCGGCCGAGGGCTTTTGGATTCCTCTCTCGCCGTAGGCGTGATGCTGTTTGTGTTCGACCTGTTTGGCCCAATGAAGGCCCTGTACGGCCAGAGTTCCCGCCTGACGGTAATGAACAGCTGCATGGACCGGATCGAGGAGGTCTTTGCCGAGGCGGAGTTGTCGGACAAGGGGACGGCCCATATCCCCGCCCGGAGCGGCGGCCCCGAGGTGGAGTTTCGGAATGTCAGTTTCTCCTACGGGGAAAAGGAGACGCTGCATGACATCAGCTTCCGCCTGGAGAAGAATCAAATGGCGGCGCTGGTGGGGCCGTCCGGCGGCGGCAAGTCCACCATCGCCAGCCTGCTGGCCCGGTTCTGGGATGTGAAGTCCGGCCAGGTGCTGGTGCGGGGCGTGGATATTCGGACGGTCCCGCTGTCGGAACTGATGGACCACATCAGTATGGTGTTCCAGCGGGTGTATCTGTTTCAGGACACCATCTACAACAACATCAGCATGGGTCGCCCGGACGCCAGCCGGGAGGAGGTCATAGAGGCGGCCAGGAAAGCCCGATGCCACGACTTCATTATGAGCCTGCCGGACGGCTACGATACGGTAGTCGGGGAGGGCGGCGAATCCCTCTCCGGCGGCGAGAAACAGAGAATTTCCATTGCCCGCTGCATTCTGAAGGACGCCCCCATCGTCATTCTGGACGAGGCCACGGCCAGCGTAGACGCGGACAACGAGAGCTATATCCAGCAGGCTATCAGCGAGCTGTGCAAGGGCAAGACGCTGCTGGTCATCGCCCACAGGCTGAATACCATCCGAAACGCGGATCAAATCTTCGTGGTGGCGGAAGGGCAGATCGTCCAGCGGGGTGTCCACGAGGCGCTGATGCAGGAGGAGGGCATCTACCGCAAGTTCGTCTCGGTACGGGAAAACAGTCAGGGCTGGAACAGCCGAAGCGCCTAAATTGAGAGCCGGTGCATCCGCACCGGCTCTTTCCTCATATTTTATGCAATATTCCACCCCTCCGCCCGCTGCCGGGTCTCCACAAAGCTGCGGTAGCGCCCCGGTTGGGTTGCTAACTCCCGATGGGTTCCCCTCTGAACAATTCGACCGTCATCTACCACCAGAATTTGATCCGCATTCTGAATGGTGGCCAGCCGGTGGGCGATGGTGATGATAGTCTTTCCCCGGGTCAGTTCTGACAGTGCCGCCTGGATCAGGTGCTCATTTTCAGGGTCGATGCTGGCGGTGGCCTCGTCCAGGATGATGATGGGCGCGTCCTTTAAGATAGCGCGAGCGATGGAGACGCGCTGTTTTTCTCCCCCGGAGAGGCTGCCGCCACCTTCGCCAACTACCGTGTCATAGCCGTCGGGCAGGCTCATAATGAAGTCGTGGCACCGTGCCTTTTTCGCAGCCGCGATCATCTCCTCCTCCGTGGCGTCCGGTCTGCCGAAACAGATATTGGCCCGGATGGTGTCGTGGAACAGATAGACATTTTGAAAGACCATGGAGATATGTTTCAGCAGGCTGTCGCAGGTGAACTCCCGCACATCGTGCCCACCCACCGTAACGCTGCCACTGGTTACATCATAGAACCGGGCGATCAGGCTGCAAATGGTGGTCTTGCCGCTGCCGGACGGCCCTACGATGGCGGTGGAGGTGTTCTGCGGGATGGTAAAGCTCACATCCTTCAAAACCGTCCTTGCATCGTAGCCGAACTCCACATGGCGGAACGCAATGTCGAACCGCTCCAGAGGGATATCCCGCCCATCCTGGTCGATGAAGTGATTTTCCCGCAGAGCGTCCAGCTGATCCATTGCGTTGTTGATGACGCTGAGGACGTGGGCGCTGTCGCTGATTGGCTCCAATCCGGCGAAGATGCCGAAGGAAAAAAAGCAGATCATCAGCATCATGGGCAGCTCCAGCGTGCCTGTCAGTGCCAGCCAGCAGGCCGCTCCCGCCAGGGCAACGGAAGCGATCTTCAACGCCAGCAGATGCAGGCAGTTGGCAGGGATGAAGCCCCACTCGATTTTCAGGCAGATGTCCCGGCTGTCCCGGATGGCCTGGCGCATCGCCGCCATAGAGGCCCCGCCCTGTCCGAAGGACTTCACCACCGGCAGGCCCCGGGCGTACTCCAGCGTTGCCGCCGTCAGGTCCCGCCCCGCCTGGGCGGACACCGGGGCATTTACTGCGCTGTGGCGGGATACCAGAAGCAGGAACAGGAAGGACAGCGCCGTCCCCGCCAGGGAGATCAGCGCGGCCAGCGGGCTGACAGCCAGCAGGCACAGGAGGATACACAGGAAATTCAGATACCCGCCGATGAAGCTGTCCACCATGCGGATGCCCATATTTTCAAGCGTGTGCAGGCCGGTGGTGATGGAATTCAGGATATTCCCCGTATCTACCTGCTGAAAGTAGCCCAGGGAAACCCGTTTCAGCGCCTCGCCGATGGCCAGCCTATCCCGGGCCACCAGCTCGTAGCTGATCGCCTCTTGGAACCGGGCCTGCAAGTAGCTGAACAGGAACCGGAGCAGTACCAGCAATGCAATGACCAACAGGCTCAGGCCAACCCACTTCCGCTCCAGCCGCCCCTGGATCAGCAATCCCACCGTATAAGCCGCGACCATAATGGGCATTGCCGCGAACCAGGTGGAGAAGAAGGAAAACACGAAGCCGATATACAGTTTTCCTCGGAACTCCCCACACCAGCGGATGATACGCTTGACCGTTTGGAACATCTCACACCGCCTCCTTTCCGGATACCGCCCAATCCTTGGCCCCGATGTGGGCCTGCCACATCTGCCGGTAGAGCGGGCAGGTCTGCAAAAGTTCTTCCTGCCGGCCCTGGGCAATGACTTCGCCGCTTTTCAGCACCACGATGTTGTCCGCATTTCGGATGGTGGACAGCCGATGGGCGATGACCAGTAGGGTCTTTCCACGGGTCAGTGCGGCGATGCTCTGTTGAAGCTTTTCCTCGTTCTCCGGTGTCAGCGCCAGTGATAAAATGTAAGAAAACGCCGAGGAAAAAATGTAGATTTATGGCGGAGGAGGCGAAAAAA
>VSNB01000093.1 GCA_009774055.1 Clostridiales bacterium | reverse complement strand
GAAACCCCTGGTGCCTGCTTCTTACGCCCAGTTTGGGGTGGGTGCTGGGAGGAAAGCGCGGACTCCCCGCGCTTGCAGCCGTAGGGCGTTCCCCAATGGCATGGGGAAGCCGACCCTGCGGTTGTGGAGACCTGCTCTCGTGCGCGGGCGTACTCCCTTTGCGGTAACGCGACCCGTGTACGGCTCAGGTGTAGAAACCTGTATTGCGGTGCTACCCGGCCCTCGAGCCGTGAACGCTGTGTGCAGATGTAGCCTGCATTGCGTGGACATGGCGGATAGGAGAACTACCCCGTCTTTCCCCGGCCAGGGAAAGACCCGGATCGCTCCTTGAAACCCTGCCTGCAAAAGATGCTAAGAAGCGGTTTGACTGCGGTGGAAAACACCTAGGCTGTCGTCACTGGGCAGATGAGGGATTGCAGTGCGGACTAAGTGGCAGTCGGGCAGCGCGGTGGGCAACGCCGCGCCGGGACGCCGAAAGGGAAACCGCCCGATCGGCAACGAGGGGTGCGCCCCGGGGAAATCCAGCCCGTACCTAAGCCGTAAGATTTACCTGATTTGCTGCCGGCGTTTAGCTTTTTTCGTGACAGCGGAATGTGCGCCGTCCCGCCCGCTGGGCGGGGCGGCGGTTTTCATGTTTGGAAGGAGGAGTGGACCGGTGAAGATCAGAAAAAGGAGCCTGGCGCTTTTGCTGACGCTGGCGATGGCGCTGGGGCTGACGGCCTGCGGCGGGAAAGAAGAGGAGGCATGGGACGGCGGACCGGTCTATATGGTGGAAGCGCTGGACTATACGTCGGAGCAACTGCGGATTATGAGCGGATGCGCCGTTGGGGATTCCTTCTATTTGGTGGACATCGCCCCGGAGAAGCTTGCCAGCGGGCCGACCAGGAGGGATGTGGACCGCATACAGCGCATTTCTCTGGAGGACGGCGCGGCGCAGCCTCTGCCGGCTTATCAGATGGCGGACACTTCGGAAGCCCAGCGGAAATATATCTTGTCGTCGGTCCTGCGGCCGGGAACGGATGGGACGCTGTGGCAGACGATGAAGTTAGCCAATGCGACGTACGCTCTGCCGGAAGGTTTCGACGAGGAGAACGGGGACTGGGAGCCTTACAAAACGAAAAACTGGCAGGGCTGGGTGCTGCGCCGCCTGGACACGGAGGGCCGGGAGCTGTTCCGCTTTGAGGAGGAAGCTGCCGCCCTGGAGAGCCGGCTGGGGATCGGGAGAATATCCGACCTGCTGATGGACGGCGATGGTGAGATCGCTGCCATCGGCGAGACGGGCGCGGCGGTTCTGAGCATGGATGGCGCGCTCCGGTTCACCCTTCCGGTGGAGGAGCCGGAGTTTTCCAATTATCCGCCCCGGCTGATCCTTATGGGCGATGGCGGCGTGGGTATGGCGGAATACGCCGTGGAGGGCGACAGCCACCATATCCGATTACAGACCATCGATAAGGACGCCCGCAGCTGGGGGAGGAAATACTTGGCGCCCGCTTTTGGCGGCGTCTTTGACGGTACCGGCGACGTACTGTTCTACTACTTGGCCGGTGATGAGCTGCGCGCCTGGAGGGAAGATACCCAGGATGCCGGAAAAGGAGAGACGGTTCTGAATTGGGCGAATGTGGGGATCAATGCCAAGCATGTGAGCATTTTTGTCGCGGCGGATGGAGGCCGGCTGTTGACGGTGACTGAGGATAGGGGGGAGTTTGACTTTGACACCGGTGTGGACGGCGAGCAGGAGCTGTTTCTTCTCACGGCCGCAGAAAAGCCCGACCGCAAGACGCTGACCTACGCTACCCTGGGCATTCAGAATAATGTTGAGCGGGCGGCGATCCTGGCGTTCAACCGCACCAACCCGGATTATCAGATTGTGGTAAAAGACTACACAGACTACAGCCCCAACGCCAGCCGGGAGGATGCCATCATGCGTCTGGCTGCGGAGATCGGCGCGGGAAAGGCGCCGGATATTCTGGCCACTGAAAATATGCCGGTAGAACAGTGGGGGGCCTCCGGGCTGCTGGAGGACCTGTGGCCATGGATTGACCAGGACCCGGACATCAGCCGTGAGGACCTGATGGAGCGGGTGTTTGAAGCGATGGAGGTGGACGGGAAGCTCTATGAGGTTACAGATTCCTTCCGGTTCTGGACGCTGATGGGTGCGAAGGAGCTGGTGGGGGACCGTATGAGCTGGACGCCGGCGGACATGGAGACGGCGCTGGCGAAACTGCCGGAAGGCAGTATTGGCATTGATGAGGGCGGTACGGCTCTGCTGCTGAATATACTGAATCTGGACTGGAGCCAGTATGTGGACTGGGGGAGCGGGACCTGCAGCTTTGACAGCGAGGAGTTCCGGGATCTGCTGGAATTCTGCGGCGGCTTCCCGGAAAGCGCGTCCGGCGAACGCTGGGAGCGTGTAAACGATGGGTGGCAGTTGGTGTGCAGCATCTACCCGATGAGCTTTGAGAGCGTCCAGGTAGCGGAGGCGGTGGTCGGCGGTGAGGCGTCCTTTGTAGGGTACCCCAACAATACAGGCAGGGCGGGCAGCGGTTTCCTGGTTTCCGGGACGCTCGCCATGAGCAGCGGCTGCCGGTACAAGGAGGGAGCCTGGGCCTTTCTGCGGAGCCTTTTGCTGCCTCGTGATACGTTGGGAGGCTTTGACAATAGTCATCAGTTTTTTACCAATAAGGAGCTCTTTGAGAAGTCAATGAAGAAGGCTATGAATACGCCCCCTTCGCCGTATGCCGCAGAATATGGCGCTATCTCCGTTTCGCCCCGTAAAGTCACCCAGGAAGACTGTGACCAGATCATGGAACTGTATAACGCTGTGGATACCGTTTGCCGCAGCAATCCCAGTCTGGAAACCATTATCACCGAGGCGGCGGGGGCCTACTTTGCCGGGGACAAGACGCTGGAGGAGACGGCGGAGCTGATCCAGAACCGGGCGGCCCTGTATGTCAGCGAACAGTCTTAACTATAGCGGAATCATCCATCTGGATAAGAAAGTGAGGAGAATATTTCTTGGACACAGGCGACATTAAGGACAGTAAGAAAAAGCCCCCCAAGAAGGGGAAGCAGGGGAAATCATCGAGCCGCTGGGCGGTGCAGGTATTTTTCATCGCCGTGACGTTGTCGGCGGTGCTGAGCTTTGCCTCCGATCAGGCGCTGGACGGAGCGGGACTGGCGGTGGCCTTTGTAGTGCTGCTGGCGTTTATTCTGCTGGGCATCGTGTTCGACATCATCGGCGTATCGGTGACGGCGGCGGACGAAAAGCCCTTTCACTCCATGGCCGCCAGAAAGACACCCGGGGCCAGGGAGGCCCTGAATCTCATTCGGAAGGCTGACAAGGTGTCAAGCTTCTGCAACGACGTGGTGGGGGACATCTGCGGCATTATCTCCGGTTCCACCAGCGCGGTAATCGTGGTGCAGATGCAGGCGGTTTTCGGTTTTCTGCCGGTGGTGGTGCTCTCCCTGGCTGTGACGGCGCTGACCTCCGGACTGACCATCGGAGGCAAAGCCCTTGGCAAGAGCTTCGCTATTGCCAAGAGCACGGCGGTGCTCCAATTGGTGGGGCGGTTCTTACATCTGTTCAGCCGCAAGAAGAGGTGAATCTGTCTTGATCTTAGAACATATTTCTTCTCCGAAGGATCTGAAAGCGTTGGACGGCGGGTCCCTGGTACGGCTGTGCGGGGAGCTTCGGAATTTCCTGGTGGAGAGCGTGGCCCGCACGGGGGGGCACTTGGCCTCCAACCTGGGGGCCGTCGAATTGACGGTGGCCCTTCACCGGGTCTATGATACGGAGCGGGACCGGCTGGTTTTTGACGTGGGCCACCAGTGCTATGTCCATAAGGCCCTCACCGGGCGGCGGGAGCTGTTTGGCTCCCTGCGGCAGCTGGGAGGGCTGGCCGGGTTTCCCAAGCCGGAGGAGAGCGTCCACGACGCCTTTGTGGCGGGGCACGCCTCCAACTCCGTATCCGTGGCCCTGGGCATGGCCCGGGCCAGGACCCTGCGGGGAGAGACATATTCTGTGGCCGCCCTCATCGGGGACGGCGCGCTGACCGGCGGTCTGGCCTACGAGGGGCTCAACGACGCGGGCGCGTCGGGGGAGCCCATGGTGGTGATCCTCAATGACAACGGCATGTCCATCGACCCCAACGTGGGCGGAGTGGCCGCCCACCTCAGCCGCCTGCGGCTGCGGCCGGGGTACTACCGGTTTAAGAAGGGCTACCGGGCGGCGCTGGAGCATATCCCCGGCGGACAGGCGTTGTACCGCTTCAACCACCGGCTGAAAACCGGGCTGAAAAAGGCGATTTATCCCTGCTCTATGTTTGAGGACATGGGCTTCACCTACCTGGGGCCGGTGGACGGCCACAATGTGGAGCAGCTGTGCACCACATTGGCCTGGGCGAAGTCCATGGACTGCCCGGTATTGCTCCACGTTCACACTGTAAAGGGGAAAGGCTATACCCATGCTGAGTCCCAGCCGGAACGGAGCCACGGGGTGTCGCCCTTTGATCCGGCGGTCGGGCCGGGCCTGGAACGAAAGGTGGATTTCTCCTATATTCTGGGCCACGAGCTGGTGGAGCTGGCTGGGAAGGACCGGCGGCTGTGCGCCGTCACCGCCGCCATGGCGGAGGGGACGGGACTGCAGGAGTTTGCCTCCGCCTGGCCCAAGCGATTTTTTGACGTGGGCATCGCCGAGGGCCACGCAGTGGCGATGGCGGCAGGCATGGCGAAGCAGGGAATGGTCCCGGTGTTCGCCGTGTATTCCAGCTTCTTGCAGCGGGGCTTTGATATGCTGCTCCACGACGTGGCCCTCCAGGGGCTCCACGTGGTGCTGGCGGTAGACCGGGCGGGGCTGGTGGGGGCCGATGGGCCCACCCATCACGGCTGTCAGGACGTGGGGTATCTCACCCAGATCCCTGGCATGACGGTGCTGTGCCCGGCCTGCTTCTCCGAGCTGAAGGAGATGCTGCGCTGGGCCGTCGGGACGGACGGCCCCGTGGCGGTCCGGTATCCCCGGGGCGGCGAAGGGCGGCGGTACCCCGAATGGACGGGGGAGAGCGCCCGTCTCCTCCGGCAGGGGGCGGACGTGACCTTGGTTTCTTATGGAACGATGACGGACGAACTTCTGACGGCGGCGGATCTGCTGGCGGAACAGGGCGTTGGCGCTGAGGTGGTAAAGCTCCACCGCATCGCGCCCCTGGACGTGGAGCCGGTAGCGGAGTCGGTCCGGCGCACGGGACGGCTGCTGGTGCTGGAGGACTGCAACGAGAACGGTTCCATCGGGCAGCAGCTGGCCTCGGCGCTGGTACAGGCGGGGGCCGCGCCCCGGAAGATGGTCCTGAAGAATTTGAAAAACGCCTTCGCTCCCCAGGGTTCGGTAGCACAGCTGCGGAAGCTGCTGGGCCTGGACGCCGGGAGCGTGGCGGAGGCGGTACAGGAGATGCTATGATCTATTATTCGGACGACGGTTTGACAGTCCGCGCCATGACGGGGGCGGATGCGGAGGCCCTGGCCGCCGGCGAGATTGCCCAGGGCTGGGGCGATACGCTGGAGAAGCATCGGATGCGCCTGCGGGACCAGGCGGCGGGGCGGTGCGTCGCCCTGGCGGCAGAATATCACGGGCAGACGGCGGGGTATCTCAGCGTTTATTTCCAGCCGGAGCACGGTCCCTTTACCGGAAAGGGCTGGCCGGAGCTGGTAGATTTTGGAGTGCTGGAGAAGTTCCGTATGCACGGGATCGGCGGAAGGCTGATGGACGCTGCGGAGAAGATCGCGGCGGAGACTTCGCCGGTGGCCACGCTGGGAGTCGGCCTGCACAGCGGGTACGGCAGTGCCCAGCGGATGTATATCAAGCGAGGCTATGTGCCCGACGGCAGCGGCGTGTGGTACCGGGACCAGGTGTGCCCGCCCCATGGAGACTGCCGCAACGGCGACGATCTGGTGCTCTATTTGTCCAAAAAACTGCGGTAACGGGAGGGAAGCCAATGACCAGCCGGGAAGTAAAGGAGATCGCGTATAAGCTGGGCGCGGAGCTGTGCGGGATCGCCGGCCTTGACCGTTTTTCAGACGCGCCAGAGGGCTATCACCCCCGGGACGTGTGGCCGGAATGCTGGTCGGTGATCTCCTTCGCCTGCCGGTTTCCCGCGGCGGGCGCCGCCTGCGGGAATGACGTTGTGTATACCCGGGTCCGCAACTCCATCACGGCGAAAATGGACGCCATCGCGCTGGACCTGTGCATCGCGCTGGAGAAACGGGGCGTGCAGTGCGTCCCCGTCCCTGCCAACGAGAGCCAGTGGGACAAGAAGACCGGCCGCTGGCGGTCCATCGTCTCCCAGAAGCACGCCGCTCAGGCGGCGGGTCTGGGGACCATCGGGCGGCACTCCCTGCTCATCACCCCGGAGCTGGGGAGCATGGTCTGGCTTGGATGCGTGCTATGCGGCGCGGAACTGGAGCCGGACCCCATGAGGGAGCCGGTCTGCGATGATTGCGGAAAGTGCGTGGAGGTCTGCCCGGCCCGCGCTTTAGACGGCGAGGAGCTGGTCCAGCAGGCCTGCTGGGACCACGCCTTCGGGGACGACCCTGAAAAGCAGGTGTGGCGCATTTCCTGCCACGCCTGCCGGGACGTGTGCCCCTACTGTCTGGGAAGCCAAAACGGAGGTTGACGGAATGGTGAAAAAAGACATGCGCCGCAGCGACTGGCGCCGTATCCTCCGGCGGGAGTATATCAGCCGGGACCACCAAATGTACGGGCACAGGGGGAAGGAGAGTCTGCTGGTCATCCGGGAGGTAACCGGGCCTTTGATGGTCCACGACGGAGGCGAGGATGTGCTGATTGCGGAGAAGGACTATGCCTGGGTGCAGATCGCGTTGGAAGGACTGCCATTCTGGCTGACCGCCATGTACGACGACCGGGGGCGGCTGATCCAGATCTATTTCGATATTACCGCAGGCAACCGGTTCGACGATCCGGAGAACCCGACGTTCGTGGATATGTATCTGGACATCGTGGTCAACAGCCGGGGGGAGCTGTTCGTGATGGATCAGGACGAACTGGACGAAGCCCTGGCGGAGGGGACCATCACCCAGGAGGAGTGGAATAACGCCAGCGCGGCCTGTGAGCGTCTCTACGCCTATCTGGAGAAAAACCGGGAAGCCGTGACGGAACTGTGCGCCCGGGTCTATCGCGAGCTGTGGGAGCAGTTGGCTCCCCAGTGAGAAATAACAAGGAGAAGACATGATCGAAGTCAGAATGATCAATGAGGCCCGCAAGGCGGATATTAATCTTCCCAACGAGCCGTTTGGCCTGTTTGGCAGGATGGAACCGTCCTACGCAGACGGCAGATGGGGATATAAAGAGACCCTTTATGATGAGGAAAATATATCTGAAATGTGCTTTCCCGATGAGGACTACGACTATGAAGCAATGAAGGAAAACAGCGTGTTCCTGGGGGCTTATGACGGGGAGAAGTGTGTGGGCCTGGCGATTCTCCAGGAGGCATTTTTCAAGTATATGTACCTCTACGACCTGAAGGTGTCCGGGATCTGCCGGGGCCAGGGCGTAGGACGCGCGCTGATAGAGAAGGCCGGGGAGGTATGCAAGGAGCGTGGATACCGCGGCCTTTACACCCAGGGCCAGGACAACAACCTGGGGGCCTGCCGGTTCTATCTGAAAGCCGGGTTCCGCATCGGCGGACTGGACACGGAGGTTTACAAAGGAACCAAGCAGGAGGGCAAGGCGGATATCCTGTTTTATCGGGATGTGTAAGGAGAGAGAAATGTTATTGCAGGAGTTTGACCCCAACCCGTCGGCGGTCATCAACCCTTGGGGCAATATTAAGCCGGTACAGGACTGTCCCAGGGTGGCGGTGTCTTGCTTTGAGCTGAGGACCTTCGACCGGATGGTGGAGCGATTGGGCGGAGTGGAGATCATGCGGCTGAAGAAAGCCAATTGGGATGCTCCGGTCTACCGGACGGAGTATAAGGGCGTGGAGATCGCCCTGTTCGAGGCCTACGTGGGCGCGGCGGGATGTATGGGGGTCCTGGAGGAGCTGTTTGCCGCCGGGGTGGAGAAGCTGGTGCTGTTCGGCACCTGCGGGGTGCTGGACCGGTCCATCGGCGACTGCGGCAT
Source organism: Clostridiales bacterium (assembly GCA_009774055.1). Taxonomy (GTDB): domain Bacteria; phylum Bacillota; class Clostridia; order Oscillospirales; family Oscillospiraceae; genus Pelethomonas. Next base: position 3,290 of record VSNB01000093.1, on the reverse strand, counting down.
CATCATCCCCACCGTTGCCCTGCGGGACGAGGGGGCCAGCTTCCACTACGCGCCGCCCTCGGACGAGATCGAGGTAAACCCGAAATATCGGAAAGAATTTATTGAGATTTTGGATCACCATCAATGCACATACACCCTGGGCAAGGTCTGGACCACGGACGCCTTTTACCGGGAGACGGCGGAAAAGATGGAGCGCCGGAAGGCGGCGGGGTGCGTGTGCGTGGATATGGAGTGTTCGGCGGTGGCCGCGCTGGCCCGGTTCCGGGGGAAGGATGTGTTTCACTTCTTCCACGCCTCGGACAATCTGGACGGCGGGGAATGGGAGGCGTGGAGCCTCAGCCAGGACGCCAACATCACAGGCAAAGACAAGGCCGCGCTGCTGGCCCTGGAGCTGGCGGTGAGGATCGCGGAAAAGGAGCACTGACATGGCGTATTATAGTTCTGGAGCTGTGGAGAAAGGGTAAGCGATGGGCAAAAAGATCAGGCTGGATGTTCTCCTGACGGAGAAGGGCCTCCAGGAGAGCCGCCAGAAGGCCCAGGCCACTATCATGAGCGGGCTTGTCTACATAAACGGTCAGCGTGTGGACAAGCCCGGCGCCGCCGTGGACCCGGAGGCGGATGTTGAGATTCGAGGGAATACCCTGCGGTACGTCAGCCGGGGCGGGCTGAAGCTGGAAAAAGCGATGGCGGTATGGCCTATCCAGTTAGAGGGGAAAATTTGTATGGACGTAGGGGCCTCCACGGGAGGCTTTACGGACTGCATGCTCCAAAACGGGGCGGCGAAGGTTTATGCGGTGGATGTGGGCTACGGACAGCTGGCCTGGAGCCTGCGGAGCGATGAACGGGTGGTCTGTCTGGAGCGGACCAACGCCCGGTATCTGGACCATGAGATCATCCCCGAGGAGCCGGATTTCTCCAGCGTGGACGTGAGTTTTATCTCTTTGAAATTGATCCTCCCCGCCATCGCGGGCGTATTGAAGGATGGGGGCGAGGTGGTCTGCCTGGTGAAGCCACAGTTCGAAGCGGGGCGCGAAAAGGTGGGCAAGAAGGGTGTGGTTCGGGACCCCGCCGTCCATCTGGAGGTGCTGGAGCGCTTCTTGGAGCATGTAAAGGAAAGTGGTTTTACAGCCCTGGAGTTGAGCTGGTCCCCCGTCCGAGGGCCGGAGGGAAACATTGAATATTTAGGCTGGCTGCGGAAGGCGGCGTGGGAGGAAAAGAGCTTCGATCTGACCGCGCTGGTAGAGGCGTCCCATGAGGAGATGGAGAACAGGCAATGATGGAATTGAGAAAAGTCGGTCACGGCAATTGGCTGCAATGTATAGAGCTGACAGTTTCTGACGGACAGCGCCGATTTGTCAATCCGAATATATTCAGTCTGGCTGAGGCTTATGTGCATTCGGACGCGAACCGGGACGAAGCCGAAGCGTACTACCGCTGCATTCCGTTTGCCATATATTGCGGAGTTGAACTGGTTGGGTTTGCCATGATAACCTATGAGAAAGAACATGACCCTGACGGCCAGCCGGCGTATGAAATATACAGATTGATGATCGATAAGGACCACCAAGGAAAAGGCTATGGAAAAGCAGCGGTCAGGCTGCTGCTGGATCATATCCGGACATTCCCCTGCGGAAGAGCGGAAAGCGTGTATGCCGTATGGCACCCTGAGAATAGAGCCTCAGAAAACATGTTTCTTGGGAGTGGGTTTGCCGTAGCCGGTACAGATGAAGATGGGGCGGTCATGGCTCTTTTCCGTCTGAATGGCTGACTTTCAATACAGAGGTGCTTAAAATGAAGCGCGTGATTTTATGCCCCAATCCCTACCGGGACAAGGGACTGGCTGCGGCGAAGGCGGCGGAGGAGATCCTGCGGAGCGCTGGGCTGCATACGGTTTACTGCCTGCCTTTCAAACCGGAGGGCGGAGACGCGCAGTTCGGCGTGCCCCTGCGCCCCCTCCAGCAGGAACTGCGATACAGCGATCTGGTGGTTGCCTTCGGCGGGGATGGGACGATACTGCACCTGGCCCGGGCGGCCTCCATGCGGGGAGTTCCGGTGCTGGGGGTGAATCTGGGAAGCCTGGGTTTTATGTCCGACTTGGAGCTGAGCGAGCTGGGTCTTTTGAAAAATCTGGCCGCCGGGCGGTACCAGCGGGAGAAACGGATGATGCTGGACGTGTCCGTATTGCGGGATGGACGGACGGTGTACACCGGCGGGGCGCTTAACGACGCGGTGGTGACCAAGGGGGCTATGGCCCGGGTGGTGCGGCTTCAGGTGACCACGGGAGAGGACCAGCTGGGCATCTTCTCCGGGGACGGCGTGGTAGTGGCGACCCCCACCGGGTCCACGGGGTATTCCCTCTCGGCGGGAGGGCCCATCGTAGAGCCGACGGCGCAGAATTTTGTCATCAGCCCCATCTGCGCCCACTCGGTATTTTCCAAATCCTTTGTACTGTCCGCCGCCGGGACGGTGACCATCGCGCCGGCGGAGCAGAACCGGAAGCAGGTCTATTTATCGGTTGACGGCGGCAAGGCATTCTCCCTGCGGCAGGGGGACAAGGTGCGCATCTGCCGGTCCCGGTATGAGACGGAGCTGTTGCGGCTGACGGACAAGAGCATCTATGAAATATTGCGGACAAAAATGACAGGAGGCATCGGCCATGAAAACTGATCGTCAGAGAAGAATATTAGAGATTGTGGAGCGGGAGCCCATCGATACCCAGGAACTGCTCCAGCAGCGTCTGCAGGAGCAGGGGGTCGTATGCACCCAGGCGACCATTTCCCGGGACATCAAGCAGCTGCATTTGATTAAAGAACCGGTGGGGCAGGGGCGGTATCGGTATACGGTATCCAGCCAGCGCAACCGGCTGAATGTAGCGGACAAGCTTCGGAATATTTTCCGCGAAAGTATCACCAGCGTGGACTTTGCCCAGAACCTTGTGGTAATTAAGACGATGGCGGGGCTGGCCAACGCGGCGGCGGCCGCGCTGGACAGTATGAATATTCCTTATGTGGTGGGGAGCCTGGCCGGGGATGATACGGTGATGCTGGTGATGAAGGATACGGAGTCTGCTCGAGGATTCTGCGAGGAGATTCACGACATGCTCCGGTGAGGCTTTGCCGCCCTCCGGGCGGCACGGTTTTTAAGCTGCGGCCCTGCGGGCCGCGACCGCTTCTCTTCTTTCTGGAAGCTCCGGGCTCCCGCGCCCGGACGGCGGCCTACTTTTGCCGCGCGGCAAAAGTAGGCAAAAACGCGCTTGAACCTACGGTTCAAGACTCCCTAGACGGGCAGGC
>VSNB01000092.1 GCA_009774055.1 Clostridiales bacterium | reverse complement strand
GTGCAATGACCGCATCGAGCGGTCATGCACGATCAATTCTGCGCGGCCACTCGATGTGGCCGTCGCAGAATCGTTGCTTCTTTTCGCTCGCGCGAAAAGAAGACCCCGCCGCCGGCGAGGCGGCAAAGTAAATCTAAGAAGAGAGCCCCCGCCGCCGCGCAGCGGCGGAACGGAACATTCTTCGACGAAGAAAGAAGAAAAAGCGGCGCGGCCCGCAGGGCCGCAGATTATTCCGCCAGCTTGAAACCAATCCCCCAGACTGATTCAATTACCTCCCCTGCTCCCGCTTCCCGGAGCTTCCGGCGAAGATTACTGACATGCACCTTCAGAGAGCTCTCCACACAGTCCGGCGTCTCCACACTTAGCTGATCCAGCAGCTGGGATTTCGTAACAACCTGCCTGGGATTCTGCATCAGAAGCTTTAAAATACTGAACTCCGTTCGGGTCAGGCGGACGGCTTCGCCGTCCACCGTGACCTCCCGGGCCTCCGGGGCCAGGGACAAATTTCCGTACCGCAGCGCCCACGGGCCGCCGCCGGCCACCGGCCTGCGGCCGGTCCCGCCCCGCAGCTGGACCGCGATGCGGGCCAGGAGCTCCCGGGTATCGAAGGGCTTTGTCAGATAGTCCGCCGCGCCGCCCCGGAGCAGGTCCACCTTGTCCTCCACCGCCGCACGGGCGGAGAGGACGATCACTGGCATCCCGGTCAGGTGGGGCAGCACCTCCTCCCCGTTCAGTCCGGGAAGCATCAGGTCCAGCAGGATCAGGTCGGGGCGCCGGTCCTCCAAAAGCATGAGGGCTTCCGTGCCGGAGTAGGCCCGCAGAACGCCATAACCCTCCCGGCGCAGAAGCTCCTCCAGCATGTCCCCGATATAGACATCGTCATCCACGATGGCGATTACAGGCGCCGTCATAGGGCAAGCTCCACCTTTTCAACGGAATATCCCCCCTCCTCGTCCGTGGTCACCAGGACCATGGTGGGCACGGACCGGGGAGGCCGGGGATAGGAGCAGCTCCCCGGATTCAGCCACAGACGGCCCATGATCCGCTCCTGGGCGTACTGGTGGGTATGGCCGCAAACCACCACGTCCACGCCCGTCAGGTTCCACGGGACATCGGAGCGGCGGTGAGTCACGCAGAAGGCTACGCCGCCCAGGTCGATGCGCATCAGCCGGGGAAACTCCTGGGCCCAGCTGCCCCAGTCGTTATTGCCCCGTACGCCGTACAGTGGCGCCAGGCGGTCCAGCTCCTGGGCCACCGAAGGGTCGTCAAAATCTCCCGCGTGGAGGATGCAGTCCACGCCGCGCAGGCGTTCCTTCACCTCCGGGCGCAGACGTCCGTGGGTATCTGAGATCACGCCGATCCGCATATCCGCTCCCTCCTTTCACTCCGCCAGCATGGCGGCGAACTCCTCCTCCGTCAACACGGGGATGCCCAGCTCCTCAGCCTTGCGCAGCTTGCTGCCGGCGTTCTCACCGGCTACCACATAGGTGGTCTTTTTGCTGACGGAGCCGCTGGCCTTCCCCCCCCGGGCCTCGATGAGGGCGGCGGCCTCGTCCCGGGTGAATTTCTCCAGCGCGCCGGTGAGGACGAAGGTCATGCCCCTGAACTGCTCCCCCGCGCTCTGCTGGGCGGCTTCCATGCTGACCCCCGCCTCCTTCAGGCGGCCGATCAGGTGCTGGGACTGGGGACTGGCTATCCACTCCCGGATATAGGCGGCGGTGACGCCCCCCACGTCGTCAATGGCGGTGAGCTCCTCCTCCCCGGCCTGGGCCAGGGCGTCGAAGGAGCCGAAGCGGGCGGCAAGGATCTTGCCCGCCTTCTGCCCCACCTGGCGGATGCCCAGGGCGAAAAGAAGGCGCTCCAGGCCCCGCGTCTTGCTGGCGGCGATGGCGTCCACGGCATTCTGCGCGGACTTTTTGCCCATGCGCTCCAGGTCCGCCAGCTGGCCGGCGGTCAAAAAGTACAGGTCCGCCGGCGTCCTTACCAGGCCTTTGTCGATGAGCTGGCGCATGACGGCGGGGCCCATGCCGTCGATGTCCATGGCGTCCCGGCTGGCAAAGTGGGTCAGGTTCCGGTGGAGCTGGGCGGGGCACTCCGCGCCGGTGCAGCGGTTGAACGCGCCGTCCTCGTCCCGGACCACCGCCGCGCCGCACACCGGACAGACCTCCGGCAGACGGTAGGGCTCCGTCCCCTCGGGGCGCAGGTCCCGGAGGACCTCCACCACCTCGGGGATGATCTCCCCTGCCTTTTGCAGGACCACGGTGTCGCCGATGCGGATGTCCTTCTCCTCAATAAAATCCTGGTTGTGAAGGGTGGCGTTGGTGACGGTGGTTCCCGCCAGGCGCACCGGCTCCACCACCACCTTCGGGGTCAGCACCCCCGTCCGGCCCACCTGGACCACAATGTCCAGGACGCGGCTGGGCTTCCGCTCCGGCGGGTACTTATAGGCGACGGCCCAGCGGGGACACTTGGCGGTGCTGCCGGCGACCGCGCGGTCCGGCAGGGAGTTCAGCTTGACCACCGCGCCGTCCATGTCGAAGGGCAGCTCCTCCCGGCTCTCCCCCAGGCGGACGATCTCCGCGTTGACCTCTGACACCTTGTCCAGGACTTTGTGCGGAATGGTCTGGAAGCCCTGGGAGGCGATATAATCCAGCGTCTCACTGTGAGATGCGAAGGTCCTGCCCTCCGCCAGCTGAAGATTAAAGACACGAATGTCCAGGAGGCGTTTCGCGCAAACCTTGGGGTCCAGCTGGCGGAGGGAGCCGGCGGCGGCGTTGCGGGGATTGGCGAAGGGGGCTTCGCCGTTTTCCTCCCGCCGGCGGTTGAGCTTGTGAAAGACGTTTTTGGGCATGAACACCTCCCCGCGGACAATGAGGCGGGGAAGCTTGTCCGGCAAAGTCATGGGGATGGACTTGATGGTGCGGAGGTTTTCCGTCACGTCCTCCCCCACTCGCCCGTCGCCCCGGGTGGCGCCCTGTACGAAAACGCCGTCCCGGTATTCCAGAGCCACGCTCAGCCCGTCCACCTTGGGCTCCACGCTGTAGGCGGCAGTCTCCAGGACTTCGTCCATCCGCTGGGCGAACTCCTCCACCTCCTCGGGGGAGAACACGTCCTGGAGGCTCTCCAGCGGCACAGGGTGCTCCACCTGGGCAAAGCTCTCCAGGGCGGCCCCCCCTACCCGCTGGGTGGGGGAATCAGGGGTAATCTCCTCCGGATGCTCCGCCTCCAGCTCCTCCAGCCGGCGGAGAAGCCGGTCATACTCATAGTCGTCCATCGCGGGATCGTCCAGAACATAGTAGCGGTAGCCCGCCTCGTTCAAGCGGTCCCGCAGCGCCTTCATTTCGCTTTTGTAATCCATAAAAAGTGTTCTCCTTAGATAAGATCGCCAAAATAACGCGCCGCCAATACCGGCCCGCAGGGCAGATAAAAAGCTGCTTGTCAAAAAAATGGCTGTGCCACTTTTTTGAGGAAAAGTTTTTCTTTTTGGTTCTTTTTCTTTGTTCACAAAGGAAAAGAACATCCCCCGTCACCCATTGTTGATCCCGTATTCGTAGGCGTCCTCCTCAATCGGATTTCCGGAATCGAAGTAGGTGTAGGTTCCGGGAACCTCGCCGACGATGACGGTTTCCGCTACGGCAAAGGAGTTGGAGACATCGGTGCTGGTGCGGAAGCCGGGGAGGAGAATAGAGACGGACACGTCTATGCACAGCAGAATCTGGTGGGTGGTCTGGTTGATGCCGGCGTGGGAAAACTGGTTTTCGAAGCGGGCGGAGCAGCTGCCGGTGGACTGCATGCGCACCGACAGGCCGGGTCCGCGGCCCGCCAGAAAGGCAGAACCGCTCAGGGTCCCCAGGGGGATCTGGAGCTCAATGTCCGACATCTCCCCCAGCCGGGCCAGGATGTCCTGGGTAATGGTGGCTTGGAGGCGGTTGAATTCCGCCATGTTGCTCACCAGGGCGGCTACGCCGCCGGTGTCGTTCTTTTCCAGGGAAATGAGATCCTTGTACTGGATCTCCCCGCTGTCGACCGCGCTGCTGACCGCCTCCGCCACCAGACGGTTGACCATATTGGACACCCGGGTCACCGCCAGGCTGCCCAGAATGGACCGCAGATGTCCGGCGCCAACGATGGCCAGCGTGATCAGAATACAGGCAAGCAGAAAGCAGAACAGCTTCGCCTTCAGCCGGGGCGGCATGGGGGGACGGCGGCGCATGGTTCATCACCTCACCCCAAGCCTATGAGGCGACAGCTTTTCCCTATTCCCACAGATTGCTTTCGAGTTGAACCGGCTATTCCGGCAGGGCGTTTACCAGGTCCCGGAATACATGCCCCCGCTCCTCGAAATTCCTGAAGCGGTCAAAGGAGGTGCTGGCCGGGGAAAGCAATACCACGTCCCCCTCTTTGGACCGCTCGTCCGCCAGACGTACTGCCTCCGGATAGTCCCCGGCGGTCAAAATCTCCATGCCCCGGTAGTTGTCCGCCGCCATGACCGCCTCGCGGATCACGCCCTCTGTCGCGCCGCAGAGGATCAGCAGCTTCGCATGCTCGTTGACCTCCGGCCCCAGGGGGGCGTAGCTGACGCCCTTGTCCTTGCCGCCGGCGATGAGGATTACCTTCTCCCGGAAGGACCGCAGCCCCGCGATGGTGCGGCTGGGACTGGAGGCGATGGAGTCGTTGTACCAGCGCACGCCCCGGCGGGTCCTGACCAGCTGGATGCGGTGCTCCACGCCGCCGAAGGTCCGGGCGAAGGACCGGATCGTCTCATCCGCTACCAGTCCCTGGACGGCGCAGATGGCCGCCATGTAGTTCTCCACATTGTGCCGCCCGGGCAGGAGAATATCGGACAGGGGCAGTACCTCCCGCTCCGCGCCCTCCTCCCTGTACCAGACAGCCCCGTCCCGCAGGAAGCACCCGCGCCGGAGATCTCCGGCATCGCTCCCCGTAAAATAGGACAGCCGTCCCGCCGCCGATGTGGACAGGCGTCTGGTGATCTCATTGTCCCCGTTGAAGACCGCGGCGTCCCCCGGGCCCTGATAGGTGAAGATGGCGGCCTTGGCGCGGATGTACTCGTCCATGTCCGTGTGAACGTCCAGGTGATTGGGCGCCAGGTTGGTCAGTACGGCGATGCGGGGGCTCCGGCGCATGGTCAGCAGCTGGAAGGAACTGAGCTCCACCACCGCCCAGTCCGCAGGACGGATACCGTCCGCCTCCGCCAGCAGCGGGTGGCCGATGTTCCCCCCCAGGTGGACGGTGTGCCCCGCCGCCTCCAGCAGCCGGGCGATGATGGTGGTGGTAGTGGTCTTTCCATCGCTGCCGGTGACGGCCAGGATGGGACAGGGGCAGACCTCGAAAAACGCCTCCATTTCCGAGGTGAGGACGCTTCCCCGGGCCCTCGCCGCCTCCAGGAAGCGGGGGTGCAGGCCGGGGGTGCGGAAGATGACGTCCTGGTCCAGCCCCTCCAGATAGTCCGGCCCCAGGCGGAGCTTGCAGCCCATTTTTTCCAGCTCGTCCCCCAGGGCTCCCAACGCGGCCCGGTCCTTTTTATCGCAGGCGGTCACATCGATCCCGGCCTCCAGCAGCAGGTTCAGCAGCGGCTGGTTGCTGACGCCGATCCCGATGACGGCTGCCCGTTTTCCTTTCAATGCATCCAAATATTCGTGCAGGGTCATGGCAGTTCCTCCCTTTTCCATTTCGATTCCTCTTTATTATACCACCGGGCAGCGTAGAAAACAACAGATTTATCCAGCTCCGGCGGTGATGAGGATAGAGCGGAACCGGCATTTTTTCACGAAAGGGAGAATGAAGATGCAGCAGGAAAATCCACCCTGGGCCCACCCCGTCGTCAGGGGCGTCGATGACGCGGGGCGACACGGTAAGCGGCGCTTGGCACCCCCCCGGAAATGGCTATTCCAATCGATGGGTGGTTCAGGCGGTCCTGCGGGAGATCGTATCCACTGAACAAGAATAGCTTTGGCCCCGGTGGCGTGCGCCTCCGGGGCCAAAGCTATTTTTCGGGACCCTCCTCCGCGCAGTCCAGCTCGGGGGACAGAACCTGGCGGGTCTTGAAGCGGAGGTAGTCCTCCTCCGCGCCGCCGGCGGCCAGCAGCAGCAGGGGCCGGTACAGGGGCGACCGGGCCGTCTGGCACAGCTTTTCGCTGACATAGGGCACCCCCGGGGTTTCCGTCTGGCGCAGGAACAGGCGGGGACCGTCGGATACCAGCTTGAGGATGCGCACGCAGGGGGTTTCGATGAACTCCAGGCGGATATAGAAGACAGGCCGCTCCTCCTCGTCGTGGGTGAAGCGTCCCAGGGCCGCCACATGGAACACGTTCCCCCGGAAATCCAGCTCGGTGACCGCCGGACGGCCCAGGCCCACGGGCAGGCGGTACATGGCGTCCTTCTCCCGGTAGATGAGCTCCGGCATCCCGCCCTTTTCGCTGACGGCCACGGAGACGACGCCGGCGGTATAGTTGTTGTAGAGGGCCTGCAACACCATGGGCAGCAGGCCGGCGGAGGGGGCGCGCTCGTCCCGGACGGTGAAGGAGCGGTTGAGAAAGGGCGCGGCAGCTTCGCCGGCGAACTCCGGCGGACGGCTGTAGGCGGAGAGGGAGCGGACGAAGGACGCCAGACCGGACTGTGCGTCCCGATCCTCCGGCAGCCGGCTGGGGAAGGCCCCGCCGAAATAGCGGCTGACGATCTCGAAATAGCGGCTCTCCTGGAAGTCCGTGTCCGCCCCGGCGTGGGTAAGGACAATGATCCCGCTGTCCCGGAAGCCCAGCACGTTCTGGCCCAGCATCCCGTTGAAAAGGAAGGTGTTTTCCCGGCGGCCCACCCAGATCTGGTAGCCGTAGTTGAAGTCCCCGGCAGTCTCCGGGGGAACGGCGTAAGCGGTGGCGGCGGCATCGATATACGCCCGGGAGAGGAGGCGCTCGCCCTGCCACAGCCCGCCGTCCATCACCAGCTGGCCCAGCTTGGCCAGGTCCTCGGGGCGGATGTATAAACCCCAGCCGCCCTTTTCGATGCCCTTGGGGCAGGTTTCCCAATGGACGCCGGTGATGCCCATGGGGTCGAAAAGCCGCTCCTGGAGGAGCTCCGTCAGGCTCTTCCCGGCCTTCAGACGAACGATGGCGGCAAGGAGGTAGGTGTTCAGGCTGTTGTAGGCAAACTCCTTCCCCGGCTCGCCCTTGAGGGTGGCCCCCAGGAACCGGCGGACCCAGTCCGTCTCCGTCAGGGCCTCCGCCTCGGTGAACAGCACGCCGGAGCGCATGGTGAGCAGGTCCTCCACCGTCATGCCCTTCAGGCGACGGCGCAGGGCGGTGGTCCCGGCCTCGTCGAAGATGCCGGCCACCTCGTCGTGGACGGACAGGACCCCGTCGTCCGACAGCAGGCCCACCGCCAGGGACACCACGCTCTTGCAGGCGGAAAAGGTGTATTTCGCCGCCCGCAGGTCCTGGGCGCCATAGGCGGCCTCGCAGAGGACGGTTCCATTGCGCAGGATCATCACGGACTGGGTATAGAGGGATTTGTCCCGGTCCAGCTCCTCCAGGAAGGACCGGATCTGCCGGGAGGAGACGCCCTGGCTCTCCGGCGCGGCCCGGGGGAAGGGCTGCGCCGCGTCCCCCAGGGGAATGGCGGGCTTCTCCGGCGCGGCGGGGAGGAAGGGCTCGGTGGAGGAGCGGACATCCAGGATGCGGGTAAGCAGCTGGAAGGTGCGGCTGGCGGTTGCAAGATTCATCATGCAGCCCTCCTTGGACAGCGGTATGGTAGAACCTCAGTGTGTCAAAAAAGTGGCTGCGCCACTTTTTTGAGAAAGGGGACCGGGCCGAGTTCGGCCCGCAAAGTACTTTTTCGACGTACACGCCGCCGAAAAACTGATTAAAAAATTTTTTCGCCTTCGGCGAAAACTCCTGCGGAGGGCTTTTTGACAATATGAGAACCTGTATTGTGCCACTATACCACGGGGAAATTGCCAAATCAACAGGATTTTATGAACGCCGCTATTTTTCCAGGGAGAAGGTCACCGTCCAGTTTCCGTCCAGCAGGTAGCCGCCGGTGGTGAATACGCCGCTGAGGGTGCAACCGGGCAGGTCCTCGGGGGAGATATTGTAAACGCGTTCTTCGTATTTCGTCCCGTCCTCGTCCCGGAAGGCGAGGTTCACCGGATTCTGCACAGCCACGCCCATCGGTGTCAGCAAATCGAACCAGCCGTGGTCGTCCGGCCCATCGCCGTCAAAGCGAAGCTGCAGATGGAACTGATCCCCCATAAATCCGGCGGCGGAGATGGAGACGCCCTCTATCAGCGGCATCTCCCATCCGCCGGGCTGGAGCGTCAGCGCCTCCCCGCCGGCCAGCCAGCCGCTGTAGGTTTCGAAATCCTTTCCGCTGCCGCCGAGGATATACTGCGCCGTGTCGACAGGAACGAGCGGGACGCCGCTCCAGTCGGGACGGAAAGCGGTCGCCTGCCCCCTCTCCTGTTCCAGCAGCAGCTGCCGGACGGAGAAGGTGAAGCGTCCGTTGGAGAAGTCCAGGGGGTGGTTCTGCCCGTCTCTGGCCCTGATCTGCACCAGGAAGCCGTAAGACTGGCTCGCCTCGTCATAGCCCAGGGGCGTACAGCCGCTGGCGACCAGATCGGACCGGAAGGGCGTATTGATCCGGTAGCTGTCGTAGATGCCCACCCCACGGGCCAGCCGTCCGCTGCCCCGTTGGTCCTGCATGGTGATATAGGCCGTGAAAACGCCGTCCTCCACGCCGGCGGACTGGACGGTCATGGTGATGCCCTGGCTGGTATCGCTGAGCCGGACCGGAGTCAGGCTCTGGACTATGGCGGCGGGGATGTCGTGGGAAAAGACGCCGTCGGCCATCGCCGTGGTCCCCAGGACGAGGGCCAGCAGGACGGCGGCAGTCACCGCCGGGCGAACAGCCCTCCGCCGGACGGGTTTCCGCCGGAGCCGCCCCTCGATCCGCTCCCTGGCCTGCGGGGAGAGGGCCAGGCTGGACATTGCCCTTTTATATGGCGTCATCATCGCTCAGTACCTCCTTCAGTATAGCCCGGGCCCGCTGCATCCTGGTCTGCACCGCCGTCAGGCGCAGGCCCAGAATTTCCGCGATCTCCTTCTGGCTGTAGCCCTCGTAGTAGTACAGGTGCACCGGCGCCCGGTATTTTTCCGGAAGGGACAGCACGGCCTCCAGCACCGCCCGGCCGCTCTCGTCCGGAACCGCCTCCGCCGCCTCCAGAGGCAGGCCCTCCCAGCGGCGAAGAAACCGGAAGCGGTTTTGCAGGCGTTGGCGGTACAGGTCAGCAGCCAGGCCTTGCCTTAAAACCTTATGAAATAAAACAGAGCCAACGAACTGTGATTCTATTTCACACGTTCATCGGCTCTGCGTCTGTGCGTCTGGCTCTGTGATAACTGTTATTTGTAAATTCCTTGCTTCAATTAGTGTTTCCTGCTTACACTTCGGACAGTAAAGCGGAAAATTTTTTAGTTCCGTATCTGTCCTTATCTGTAACGCTTGACGTTTGAATTTGCGTGAGTACAGGGGCAAGTCACCTCAACTATTCATCTTATGATTGGGCAACTTAAATAAGAGTAGAATTGCACCTATCAATAGCACACTCATACCAATAACTCCAGATGGGTTTGGCCCAAGCAAAACGCTTTGTGTAGACAATGATATAAAAATCGGTGTTTCACCAATAATATTTACTGCTCCATGAATTATGGCTGCATACATGCAGTTGTTAGTTTTTAACGTTACAAAAGACATATATATACCAATTGTCATGCAGAATAATATCATCATAGCAACACCGCTGTATGGTGCGCCTGCATAATCCAAACCATAATTCATTCCAGAATATATAAGCGGTGCATGAGCTATTCCCCATAACGCTCCGATTAATAGCACTGCCTGTCTGATAGTCATTTTTTTGCAAAGAAGCGGCAATAAATATCCCTGCCACCCTATATCCTCACCTAATGCAATAAACCAAGACGGAACACAAAATGCTGAAATAGTACAAACTACCATTCCTATGATTAACAAGGAAGGTACTGTAAAGTTAATTTCCGATGGCACACCAAAACTGCCAAAAGTTTGGATTATGTAATTTCCGCTGTAATCTAAATCATTGGGGAATATTAAATAAAATAAAACAGCTCCCACAAAAACTAAAACAGTAGGCACAAACATAGCAACCAAAGCATTTTTTTTGCTTTTCCACACTTTGATGTTATATGCTATGGCAGACTTATCGCATGTGATTTTCCTTGTGAAAAATACTGATAAAGCTGGCGTTCCCATAAAAATAACGGGAAAGCCCAAAAAAGAATAAATAGCATTACCCGCACTATCAGGTAAAAGAATCGCTATCAGCCACAAGCCATAATACACACAAAAAACGATTGCTAAATAAACAAAAATTCTTTTGGTTTCAATTTGATGAAAATTAAATCTATCTCTTTTCATATATTTCTCCCTTGTTCATCTTTTTGCCTGTGATAAAAAAGCACTGGCGGTTTGCTTCACCATCGCTGCTACTTCTTCTTTTGAAGATGTTATAATTCCAGAAGCGATAAATGAAGCAAGCCCATGCGTATAAATCATTGTATTTTGAAAGAAATAGCAGACATTTTCTTTTGATATTTTCAAATAATCTGCAACTTGTTCAACAATAGCCGCATTTTCATCAGCGTTAACCAAAACGTCAAATCTACCTGTTTGAAGTCCGCACTCTCCACTCATATAAAGATATTTGAAAAGATTTGGCTCATCAAATGCAAGATTTATGTATGCCATTCCAATACCCGCAAAGGCTTCCACCCCGTTTTGAGTGCGAGACCGCATTTTTTCATTGGCATATTTCAAAGCATAACTAGCCAAAGCCTTACGAAGTCCGTCCATATTTTCAAAGTGCCATACTAAGGGCTGTGTAGAACAACCAATTTCTTTTGATAATGTCTTGATATTAATAGCTGCGTACCCATCACGAATAAGCATTTTCAATGCTGCCTCCAAAATGACCTCCTTTGAAATTTGCGTTTTCCTTGCCATATTATCACCTCTAATTCCCATAATCTTGTTTATATAATTAAATTTATATTATAGCTAAATCCAATGTTTGTCAACCCATCTGGATAAAAGTTTACAAATCTTATTGACACAAAATTACCGTCCGAAAAATAGTAGGTAATACTTTTCTCTGCTATATCGCCTTTATCCCCAACAAATTTTAATGTAAAAAGATAAAGAGGGTAGGATTATTTAACCTTACCCTCCAATTTTGGCTTGCTATGCGTTTCACTTATATGTATATGATTTCCCTCTCTATAACCTCCCTCGCATACGCCCTTATGTTATTGAGCCGTCCCGTCCATTCTAAGGCGTTTTCTTCCTTTAGGCGTTCCGTTATGCCCTGTGCCTGTTTC
>VSNB01000091.1 GCA_009774055.1 Clostridiales bacterium | reverse complement strand
ATGCCCTGGGGCCCGATGTACATCCAGCCGCCGGCAGTCATCTGTCCGTAGTTGGCCACCCCCAGGGCGGCGGCCCGGTTGAAGTTCTTCTGATCGTCGAAATTTCCCACCATCAGGCCGTTGGTGATGATGCACCGGGGGGCCAGCTTGTGGGAGCGGAACAGCCCCAGGGGATGCCCGCTCATGACCACCAGGGTCTGCTCGTCGGTCATGATCTCCAGGTATTTCTTGATGAGACGGTACTGCATCCAGTTCTGGCACACCTGTCCGGTTTCGCCATAGGTCACCAGCTCGTAGGGATACAGGGCCACGTCAAAGTCCAGGTTGTTGTCGATCATCACCTGGAAGGCACGGGCCTCCACGCAGTTTCCCTTGTACTCCTCAATGGGCTTGCCGTGGAGCTTTCCCTCGGGGCGGAAGCGGTAGCCGTAGATCCGGCCGTGCTCCTGGAGCTCCCGGGCGAATTCCTTGGACATCTGCTCATGGTGCTGGGGCGGGATGTAGCGCAGGGCGTTGCGGATGGCCAGGGTCTTGTCGGCCTGGGAGAGTTTTGCCTCCCGCCGGGGGGCCCGGCGGATGCCGGGGACGAAGGACGGATAGTCGGGCAGATCATCGTCCAGACGGACGGTGACGGCGTCATTGGGATTGAATTCCATGGAACAGCCTCCTTATGATGTTTTGTGACGGCAGCGCCGCCGGGGATTCTTGACGGCGTATTTTTCCGGTGTTACAATAGGGCGTAACTAATGAAGGAAAGGGTGGAAGGATGCCATGACCCGTCTCGATAAAAACCAGAACGAGAGCATCGAGGAGCTGCTGGCGGTGATCCTGTCCCTGCGGGATATGGAGGAGTGCCGGGCCTTTTTCAGCGACCTGTGCACCATGCGGGAGCTCATCGGCCTCTCCCAGCGGCTCCAGGTAGCCAAGCATCTGCTGCGGGGGGAAACTTACGAGGAGATCCGGTGCCAGGTGCCGGTGAGCAGTTCCACCATCACCCGCATCAGCACCGAGCTCCAGTTCGGCTCCGGCGGCTACCGCGCCGCCCTGACGCGGGATGGGCAGGAGGAAGGGAATTAGGAAAGCCAGGGAACCAGCTCCAGCAGCTCTCCGCTGCGGACCATGGCCTCCACGGCCTGGATGTCCGGCCAAAGCTCCCGGTCCTTCTCCATGAAGGCCACCTGCTCCCGGACGCGGCGGAAGACCGCCTCACCGGCGGGGGACAGGCCCTGGCCGTGCTCGCCGCTGCGGCGGCGGATGTCGATGGCCTGGCAGGCGGTAAGCAGCTCGTAGGCCAGCACGGACCGGGTGTTCTCCAGAATGGTCCCCGCCTTCCGGGCGGCGGTGGTGCCCATGGAGACGAAATCCTCCTGGTTGGCGGAGGAGGGGATGGAGTCCACGCAGGCCGGGTGGGCCAGGACCTTGTTCTCCGACGCCATGGAGGCGGCGGTGTACTGGACGATCATGAAGCCGCTGTTGACGCCCCCCTCGGTGGTGAGGAACCGGGTCAGTCCGTTGGAGAGGGCGGCGTTGACCATGCGCTCAATGCGCCGCTCGGAGATGCTGGCCAGCTCCGAGCAGGCGATGCCCAAAAAGTCGAAGGGCAGGGCCATGGGCTCCCCGTGGAAGTTGCCGCCGGAGATCACCGCCTCGTCCTCGGGGAACAGCAGGGGGTTGTCCGTGACGGCGTTGAGCTCGATATCCACCTTGCTCTTGATGAATTCCAGCGCGTCCCGGACGGCGCCGTGGACCTGGGGAATGCACCGCAGGGCGTATGCGTCCTGGACCCGGTCTCCCTGGCTGCGCTCCAGGATCTCGCACCCGTCGGTGAGCCTGCGCAGGTTCTCCGCCACCTGAATCTGGCCCTTGTGGCCCCGGGCGGTGTGCATCCGCTCCTGGAAGGCGTTCAGCTGTCCGGTGAGGGCGGTGAGGGTCAGGGAGCTGATCAGGTCCGCCAGCCGGGCGGCCTGCATGGCGTCGTAGAGGTGGAGGGCGCCCACGCTGGTCATGGCGCAGGTGCCGTTGGTGATGCCCAGGCCCTCCTTGCTCACCAGGGTGTCCAGCGCCGGAATGCCCGCCAGGGCCATGGCCTCGCCGCCGGGCATCCGGCGTCCCTCATAGAGGGCCTCGCCCAGGCCGAGGAGCACCAGGCCCATGTGGCTGAGGGGGGCCAGGTCGCCGGAGGCGCCCAGGGACCCCTTCTGGGGGATGACGGGCGTGACGCCCTTGTTGAGCATGTCGATGAGCATCTCCACCAGCAGGGGCCGCACGCCGCTGATGCCCACGCACAGGGCGTTGGCCCGCAGGAGCATCATGCCCCGGACCTGCTCCGTGGCGTAGGGCTCTCCCGTGCCGGTGCAGTGACTGAGGATCAGGTTGGTGGACAGCTGGCTGCTCCACTCATCGGGCACTGCCACCGTGGCGAAGTCGCCGAAGCCGGTGGTGATGCCGTAGGCCACCCGCTTCTCCACGGCGATCTTCTCCGCCAGGGCTCTGGAGCGGGCCATGGCCTCCCGGGCCTCCGGGGCCAGCTCCACCGCCGCGCCGAACTGGGCGACGGCCACCAGGGCCTCCAGCGTCAGGCTGCGGCCGTCCAGAACCACGCGCTTGATGTCCTTGGGATGTTCCATTGTATGTTTTCCTCCTATATGATGAAGTATAGAAGAATTTTACTCCTTTTCCTTGTGCAGTTCAACTGAAAACAGCTGGGATTTTCCGCGTGTTTCGTACACTGCTGCTCCGATGCATCGGTGCGATAGCGCTGTAACGCGCGAAAGTATCCGTATCCGCCCTGCGGCTACCGCTTCTCCGCAGCGATCAGCAGCATCATCGGCCTGCGCAGCTCGTCGCGCATGCCGGGAAGGTCCATCAGCTCCTCCGGCGGTTTGGGCTCCACCAGGCGGCGGAGGGTGAAGCCGCTCTGCAGCAGCGTGTCCAGGTAGGAGGTCAGCGTGCGGTGGTATTTCACTACGCGCTCCCCCAGAAATACCGCGTCCCGCCGGCCCTCCAGGTAGTAGTTGTCCACCGGGAAGTGGAGGATGTTCCCGTTTTCATCGTAGTACCAGTCCTGGCTGCCGCAGGCGGTAAAGACCGGGTGCTCCACCGAGAAAACAAAGCTGCCGCCCGGGACCAGCCACCGGCCGATGCGCTCCGCCAGGGGCTGGAAATCCCGGACATAGTGGAAGGCCAGGGAGCTGATGACCGCGTCAAAGGAGCCCTCCGGAAACTGCAGGTCCTCCATGGCGGCCTGGCGGTATTCGATTCCCGGCCCGCCGTGCCGCGCCCGGGCCTGCTCCAGCATCCGCTGGGACAGGTCTGTCCCCAGGACATACGCCGCACCGTGGTCCAATGCGTACCGGCAGTGCCAGCCGTAGCCGCAGCCCAGGTCCAGCACCCGCTTCCCGGAGAAGTCCGGCAGGAGCTTCTCCAGCTCCGGCCACTCGCCCGCGCCCGCCAGCCCCTTTTGGGAGCGCGCCATCTGGCTGTATTTATCAAAAAACGTCTGGTCGTCGTATCGGTTCTCCTTCATGGCAAATGCCTCCTCCAGCAGTCCGCGGCGGACGGATCGTCCGCCCGTACCAGATTTACCGTGTCCTCCAGAGAGCAGGGCTCGCCGAGGATGGTTTTCAGATTGGCGAACCGCACGGGGACGCCCGGACCCTCGATCCCATCCCGCATGACGTGAAAATGGAGGTGAGGGAGCCAGCTGGAGCCGCTGCTTCCCACCCTCCCGATCTCCTGTCCCGCCGCGACGGACTGACCCTGGCGCACCGTGACGCTGCCCTTTGACAAGTGCGCGTACAGGGACAGCTCGCCGCCGCCGTGGCGGATCAGAACGTGGTTTCCGTCGATGCGGGCGTGTTCGCCGAAGCGCCGCTCCAGCTCGTCCAGGTCCGTCTTTTCGCCGGTGTTGTCCAGCCCGTCGAAGACCTCCTCGACAACGCCGCTGCAGGCGGCGAGAACCGGCGCGCCCTGGATGAGGCTGCGCGTCAGGGACTCGTCAAACAGGCCCGCGTCAAAGGCGAACTCGCTGTTCCGGCACCACCGGTGGGGGTTGACGGAGGGGTAGGTGTCCGTCACCAGCACGGTTCCCCGGAGGGGGAACAGGTAGCGGTTGGGGCTCTCGTAGGGGACGATCCGGATGCGCTCCTGCACCAGTTCGCCGCCGCACGCCGCCTCGACCAGCAGCTCGTCGACGGCCCTGCTGGCGAAAAAGGAAAAGTGTTCGTGGAGAAAGGCGGTTCCCGGACGGCGCGATATCCCCAGGATGCGCATAAGGCTGCTGTCCCGGTAGCGGGGCAGCTCCCGGCGGCTGTAGGAGAGCCTGGCGGCGATTTCCTCCCTGCCGTACTGGACCCGGAAGCATTCCGTTCCCTCCGCAAGGCAGGCCATGGAAAGGGCCGTCGGGAGCGCCGTTTCCTCAAAGTCCAGGTATCGCAGAAAGAAGTCGTTATGTACCATGTGCTCCTCGTGGACGACGGAGTAGATCGCCTTGTCACAGCGGATGGGCATACGGCCTCGCCTCCTCAGATTTTAACTGTCCCCATTATAGCAAAAACGCCGTCATAGTGCAAGCATGCTCTTTGGCCGGCACGTTTCCGTGTTTCCCCTATTGAAAAACGGGAAAAGATGCGGTATACTGGTTTCAAATGCGGGATAGGGGGGCTGGTTATGGCGGCGCTGGAGCTGGTAGTGACCCGGGCCCAGGAGGGCCGGACTGTGAAAAGCCTCCTCAAGGGGGAGCTGGGCTTCTCCACCGCCCTGATAGGCCGGCTGAAGCGGACGGAAACCGGCCTGACGGTCAACGGGCGGCGGGTGTTTGCCAACGCCGTCCTCCGGGAGGGGGACAGGCTGTCGGTGGACCTGCCGACGGCGGAGCGGCCCACGGAGCTGCGGCCCGTGCCCATGGCGCTGGACGTGCGCTTTGAGGACGAGCACCTGCTGGTGGTGAACAAGCCCGCGCCGCTGGCGTCCATTCCCTCCTCCCTGGTTCCCGGCGAGCCCACCCTGGCGGCGGGGCTTCTGTACCACCTGGGGGAGGGGAGCGCCCTCCATTTGGTGAACCGGCTGGACAGGGGCACCACCGGCCTGGCCGCGGCGGCGAAGACCGCCTATGTCCACGAGCTTCTCCGGCGGCGGCTCCATACGGGGGCCTTCCATCGGACCTATCTGGCGGTCTGCCTGGGCGGTCCGGCGGAGGAGCGGGGGCGGGTCGAGCTGCCCATCGGCCGGGACCCGGCCTCCGCCGTCAAGCGGCGGATTGACCCGGCGGGGAAGCCGGCGGCGACGGCGTACCGGGTCCTGGAGCGAGTAGGGCGGTTTGCCCTGGTGGAGCTGGCGCCCGAAACCGGGCGGACCCACCAGCTGCGGGTCCATATGGCCGCGCTGGGGTGCCCCCTGGCGGGGGACTGGCTGTACGGGACGGAGGACCGGGGGATGATCTCCCGGCCCGCTCTCCACGCCGCCCGGCTGGCGCTGGACCACCCGGTGACCGGGGAGCCGCTGGCGCTGGAGGCCCCTCTGCCGGAGGATATGAGAAAACTATTGGAGCTGGAGCGAGAAAGCAATGGCAGTACTGATTTTTCTGGATCTGGAGTGGAATACCACATTCTACCGCAGCAAATCCGGGGAGAGAGTCCCCTTCCATGAGCTGATCGAGGTGGCCGCCATGAAGGTGGAGCAGGCCACCGGCGCTATGCTGGATTCCTTCCACAGCTATATCCACCCCAAGGCCAGCCGCAAGCTGGAGAGCCGCACCTACCGCCTGCTGCCCTATGAACGGGAGGAGCTGCGCTCGCTGCTGGCCGACGCGCCGGGGTTTTTGGACCTGGGGCCGGATTTTCTCCACTGGTGCGGGCCGGACCCGGTGTTCGTGGAGTGGGGCAGCAACGACGTGGAGGTGCTGCTGGCGAACTTCGCCTTCCACAAGCTGTCCTTTGACGCGGACTGGAAGTGCGAGTATTTCGACCTGCAGTATATGTACCAGAAGCTCATCGAGGGCAGTCTGGGGTGCCAGCCCTCCCTGGAGAAGGCGGTGACGGAGCTCGGCATCGAGGCGGACCTGGATTTCCACTCCGCCTGGAACGACACCTACTATACCATCATGGTCTATCAGTCCATGCTGGACCGGGTCGAGGGCCTGACCATGTTCCACCGGCCCCCCAAGCAGAAGGGGCTGCCGCCGCTGTGGGAGATGGAGCTGACCGGCTTCGAAACCCGCTGGGGCTGCAAGAACGTAAAGGAGCTCCAACAGCCGCTGTGCCCCCTGTGCCGGCAGCCGCTGCTGGCGGGCCGCTGGGTGCGGACCCTCCCCGGTGAGCAGGTGGTGCGGTGCAAGTGCAGGGAGCACCGTCGGCTGTACCTGGCCGTCACCGTGGAAAAGGACGGCTGTCAGTGGAGCGGGAAGGCCGCGATTTACAAGGATGCCGGCCCCGTGGCCGAGCGGTACCGGAAGGCGGTGCGGAAGATGCAGGAGAACGCCCGCCGCAAGGAGCGCGCCAAGACGGAGCGTGCCGCAGGATAATCTATATGCGCAGGAGCTGCTGGAGGCGGCTCCTGTTTGTTTTGAAAAAATCCGGGACGGATTGCTCCGTCCCGGACCGCGCTGCCATTCCGCCTTTTAAGGCGTCAGGTCAGATTGCCATATTCAGATTCGCCCTCAGGCCGGCTTTCATTTTCTTAACCGGCGTCCTTCACCGGGGCGGGGCCGGCGGTGAGGCCGGTGAGATTCCCGTCCTGATCGTACGCCGTGTAAACCGTCAGGCCGTCCTCCTCGTAGGGGTCCTCATAGCTGAACGAGCCGCCGTCCGGCTTCAGGTCCGCGAAGACCCGGACGGGCTGTCCGTTCCAGGCCAGCGCGCCCATGCCGCTCTCCCGGGGCTGGTAGACCAGGCCGTACGCCTCATACCGGGCGAAAATCTCCTCGAAGGTCCGTCCGCCGCTGCCGCCGGTCCCCTCGGCGGAAACCGCCTGGGCGCCGGTCACGGGCTCCGCGCCGTTCTGGTCCTGGACGGGACCGTCGTCTCCGGCATAGGCTGCCTGGGGTCCGGAAAACGTGGCGGCTTCTATCAGCGCAGGATCGAAGCCCTTGTCTCCCTTCACCGCCATGCCGATGAGATCGCCCATGGTGTCATAGGACCCGTCCGGGTTGAAAATGACGGACCGCAGGGTGTGGACGTCCACTGTGCCGTCCGGGTTGGTGTAGACGTACTGCACGGAATAGCAGCCATCCCCCACGGACGCGCCGTCCACGAAGTTACGGATCAACTGGCCGTTGTAGGTCATCAGATTGGCGTCGCCCCCGATGCCGAAGGCCTTCAGCTCCTCCAGCAGGGCCGTCTTGTCCACGGTTTTCGGCGCGGCGGAAACCATGTCCTTCTCTTCAAAGGTGGACGCGACCACCATGTTCATCGGACCGTCGGACCCCAGGGCGACGTCCTCCACCTCGTTGCCGTTCTTGTCAATGATGGTCTTGGAGTGCAGCGCGCCGTTCTTGATGTCCTCCAGGATGCTTTCGTACAGGGCGATGGTTTCGTCCACCTTCTTCTGGTCCCAGATGAACCAGCCGTCTGCACTGGTGTAGGCCCGCTCGCCGATAAGGCTTCGCAGGGCCTCCTTCTCCTCCTCCAGCCACACCTTGTACTCCTCGTAGGTCCACCATTCCACCTGCCAGTCGTCGCCCCAGCTGTCGTACTCGGCATGGAAGCGCTCCTCGCTCATCCAGCTCTTGCCGTTGTCCACGGAGTAGAGCGTCTCTCCGTTTTCCCCTCCCTTGGACAGGATGGCTGCGCCGTCGTCCTCCACCATTCCCAGGTGGTCGTAAACATAGCCGGTTTCCGGCGCGTTTTTGAGGGAGTCCTCCGGCGCGGCGGAGGCGAATACGGTGGTAGTGACGCACATGACCACCAGCACCGCGATCAGCGCGGTAATGGAAATATGCTTACGTTTCATAATTGCCTTAATCCTTTCTTCCAGGGCGTGACCGCTGAAATGGCTGCCGGAGGGGCTCCACCGCCCCCGCTGCTCCTCCAGGTCCAGCAGGGCCAGGGCGTACCGCTCCCGGTCCGCACCGGAGCGGAGCACCGCCTCGTCGCAGCTCAGCTCCATATCCCGGCCGGCCAGGACATACATGGCCCAGACCAGGGGGTTGAACCAGTGGAGGCACAGTGCGGCGGCGAAAAGGGCCTTCCGCAGCGGGTCAAAACGCCGGATATGGGTGTGTTCGTGGGCCAGGACGCAGGACAGGGTGTCCCTGTCCCGCAGATCCATGGCGCGGGGCAGCAGGATCACGGGATACAACGCGCCGTAGGTCAGGGGCGCGGCAATGCGGTCGCTGGTCCGGACCTGCACCGGACGGCGCAGGGGATGGGCCGCCAGCCAGTCCAGGACGAAGCCGTCCCGGCAGGGCAGGGAGGCGGCGTAGAGCCGGCGGCTGCGCAGATGGCTCCACAGGAAGCCCGCCGCCAGCAGCAGCGCGGCCCCCAGCCAGAGGCAGAACAGGACCGTGTACCAGTCCAGACGGTGCAGTCCCGCCCCTCCGGGGAGAAGGGTGCAGGCGGTGTCCTCCGCCAGGGAGGTGAGGTATATTTCCCGGACCGCCGCTGTTCCCTCCGAGGCATGGACAACCTGGGGCTGAACCGCCTGCGCGGCGGCGGGCCGGACCGCCAGATCCGGAAGCCAGCGGCGGATGCTCAATGGGGAGGGAATCTCCACCGGAACCAGCAGGCGGAGAAGCGCCAGGTCCCACAGCAGGCAGAAGGCCCGCCGGGGCGTCCGGTCCTGGAAGCGCAGCCGCAGGACCAGGATCGCCAGAATCATTACGGCGGCGGAGAAGGATGCCCGTCCCAGGGCGGTCAGCGCGTCCATGCTCATTTCAGCTCCTCCACCATCCGCCGCAGCCGGGCGATCTCCTCACCGGACAGGGTCTTGCCGTCCAGCAGGGAGGCCACCAGCAGGTCCGGGGATCCGCCGTACATCCGGTCAATCAGGTCCCGGGTTTCCCTGCGCCGGACCTCCGCCCGGGTGGGCAGGGCCCGGCAGAGAAAGCCTGGCTCCGTCCGCTCCACCAGCCCTTTTTCCACGCATTTTTTCAGCATGGTGTAGGTGGTGGTCTTGCTCCACCCCACCTGTCCGGCGGCTGCGGCGGCCACCTCCTTGGCGGACAGGGGGCCGGATTCCCAGAGGATTTCCAGAATCTTCAGCTCACTGTCAAAAATTTTGTATTCCATGTCTGTCACTCCTTTGCAGGCATTCTATCGCGGTAGAATGGTTGTATTCTACTCCGATAGAATGGGTTTGTCAAGGGGGAAATTCTTAATTTTTTGGTTCTTGACAAATATATCGGAGAATGATATATTATATATACATCGAAGGGCGATATATGGATAAGGAAGGGAAAGCGCCGTGGAGAATAAGAATCCGCCTCTGACCGAGGCGCTGTTTTACATCCTCCTGGCGGTGCGGAAGCCGGTCCATGGCTACGGCATCATCCAGGAGGTGGAGGAGATGACCGGAGGCCGGGTGCGGCTGGGGCCGGGGACCCTGTACGGGGCCATCAGCTCTTTGCTGGAAAAGGGCTGGATCGTACTCTACAGCGCGGACCTGGGGTCCCGGAAGAAGAAGGAGTACGTCATCACAAACCAGGGCCGGGAGGTCTTTTCCGCCGAACTGCGGCGGCTGCGGGAGCTGGTAGAGAACGGGGAGAAAATGGAGGACGGCGTATGATCCGCTGGAAGTTTACCTATGACAAGGACGAGGAGCAGGACTGGCTCAACGAATACGCCCGGGAGGGCTGGGCCATGTCTAAATTCTGGATGGGGATGGTTACCTTCGTCCCATGCCGGCCGGGGGAGTACGTCTACCAGATCGACCTCCTGCCGGGGAAGGGGCTCTGGGCCAATGATTATGAGGGTTATGTGATCTTCATGGACGAGATGGGCGTGGAGGTCCTCCAGCGGTGGGGGAGGTGGGTGTACCTTCGGAAGCGGGCGGAGGACGGCCCCTTCGAGGTCTACACCGACGCGGAATCCAGAATAGCCCTGTACCGCCGCATCCGGAGGATGTTCGTCTGGGCGTATGTGGTGATTCTCCTGTGTTCGTTCAGCGCATGGAACCTGATGCTCCGGTTCCCGGGAGATATGTTTTCCAGAGGGCTCGTGGGGACCTATATTGTGATCCTGACGGTGATGCTGCGCGCCATCTGGCGGTGCTCCTGGCGGATCAGGGAGCTGGCGCGGCAGAGCGGCTAGTGGTGTATCCGGGCAGAAAACGAACCAGAGGCCGGAGCAGAATTTTCGCAGGGCAAGGCGGCGGACGCAGGCGGGCTGTCGTCCGTCAAGGACAACAACGATGCCATGCGGAAATTTTGCCCGTGCGCAGATTTGCGTCAGAAATTTTCACTGGCAAGGAAGAAAACCGCATAGAGTCGGGCGGTTACCGAGAATGGTAACCGCCCGATTGTCTTGCCGGTTCTTTTACAGGACGCTCTTTTCCACGCGGATCTGCTCCATCAGCTCCATGGTCAGCTCCCCGGAGCCCAGCCAGTCGCTGAAGGCCGTGGCGCATCCGGCGGCCACGCCCATCTGCAGGGCCCTGCCGAAGTCGCCGGACTGCATGAAGCCGGTGAGGAATCCCGCCACCAGGGAATCCCCCGCGCCCACCGTGTTGACGGTCCTGCCGCAGCAGGCGTTGGCAAAGTACAGCTCCCGGCCCTCCGTGAGGAGGAAGGCCCCGCTGCCGCCCATGGACACCAGCACATTGCGGGCGCCCTCCCGCTGGAGCTGCTGCGCCAGCTCCACGCCCTCGGTGTACTCCAGGTCCTCCACGCCGAAGAGGGCTCCCAGCTCCGTCAGGTTGGGCTTGACCAGGAAGGGACGGCACGCAAGGCACTGCCACAGGGCCTCGCCGCTGCAGTCCAGCACCGTCATGCAGCCCGTGCCCGCCAGCTGCCGGAAGATGGAGACGTAAAAGGTGACGTTCTGCGCCCAGCCGGAGATAACCACCGTGTCCTCCCGCTTCACGTCCCGCAAAAGCTCCAGCAGGCGCTCCAGGTCCCCGGGGCCCAGGGCTGGCCCTCTGCCGTTAACGGCGGTTTCCACCGGCCCTCTGATCTTCACGTTGATCCGGCTCTGGCCGCTTCCGGCCAGCTCCAGCAGCGTGTGGGGGCAGCCCAGGTCGTCCAGCAGGTCCCGGATGGTCTGTCCGATGCGCCCCGCAGCAAAGCCCAGGGCGCGGGTTTCCTGTCCAAACCGCTGGAGGGAGAGGGAGACGTTGATGCCCTTGCCGCCGGGGTAGATGGCCTCGCTGTCGGTACGGTTGATCTGTCCGGGTATCAGCTCCGTCTCCACGGTATAATCCAGGGAGGGATTGGTGGTAATGGTGTAGATCATAGGTGCGCACCTGCTCTCTTTCAAAACGATAGGGCAAGAATAC
>VSNB01000090.1:11196-11435 GCA_009774055.1 Clostridiales bacterium | reverse complement strand
TTCCTTTTCCGGGTTGACAGAAACGTATGGCATAATCACACTCCCTGCGGCCTTTACGGTGTTTACAAAAAAGTGTATCTTTTCGGACTCTGCATCGCGGTTCAAAAAATTTTCAACAACCACTTAATTTCTTTTATAAGCAGGCCGATTATATGGTTGTAAAGGCAAAGAGACGCCGATTGAAAAAAAGAGACCCAGTTGAAAAAGGGGCGGGGAGAACGGTGTCTTGTATACAACAC
>VSNB01000090.1:0-11186 GCA_009774055.1 Clostridiales bacterium | reverse complement strand
ATTTTCTTAAACCCCCCCCCATAAAAAGTGGTTCAACCCCAACCCACCCCCCTCCACACACCGGTACACCTTTTCGAATCGGCGTCTCTTGCTTTTTGGCTATATGTTTTTATCGCCAGCGCTCCTCATATCAGGCGCTGGCGATAAAAGACGAGGGCCGAGTTTTTTCGACTCCCTACAACTGTTCAAGATAATCCATAAATGCCCCCTTATTTTCTTGAGGCGAAGTGGTTGGCCGGCCTAAGTCCGGCCGGGCGCCCAAGGCGCACTTAACCTCGATAAAGCAGAGGTCTGCAGCGGCTTTCGCCTCCTCTAAAGCGGCATCCAAATGATCCAGGCTGTCCACGGACACCGCGCGAGGGTAGCCGCAGGCTCTGGCCACGCCAGGCAGGTCAATAGCGTTCGCCACCGTTGGCATGCCTCCCACTGTTTCGTGAGAGGCGTTATTGATGACGACGTGGATCAGGTTCTCCGGCTTGATGGAACCAATAACCGCCATAGCGCCCATGTGCATCAGCGCCGCCCCGTCACCATCAATGCACCACACCCAAGTT
Source organism: Clostridiales bacterium (assembly GCA_009774055.1). Taxonomy (GTDB): domain Bacteria; phylum Bacillota; class Clostridia; order Oscillospirales; family Oscillospiraceae; genus Pelethomonas. The sequence goes on along the minus strand of VSNB01000090.1, from coordinate 10,632 downwards.
TCCGGCTTTTGTAGGGCAATTCCCAAGGCAATTGACGAGCTGTGTCCCATGGAGCCCACCGTCAGGAAGTCGTACTGGTGCCCCTGCCCGTTCTGCTCCCGAAGTTCGAACAGCTCCCGGCTGGCTTTCCCGGTCGTGGAAACAACAGGGTCCCGCCCGGCTGCAGCGGCAATGCGCCGGATAGCATCCTCCCGGAGGACGGCGTTGGCGTTCCGGTAGGCGCTTTTGGGGGCGTAGGTCAGCGCGCCTTTTTTTATCACAAAAGCCACGCTCTTCCCTGCCGCCAGCAGGGGACGGAAGCCGTCCATCGCGGCGCGGACCTGACTGTCGGCGGTTTCTCTGCCAATGACGAAGAATCGGATATCCATATCCTCCAGCAATTTCAAGGTCACTTCTCCCTGATAGGCGTGCTGGGGTTCATCGTGGATGCCAGGCTCTCCCCTCCAGCCGATGAGGAAGATTACCGGGATACCGTATACCCTGTCGCTGAGCAGAGAGGCGACGGGGTTGATTATGTTTCCCTCACCGGAATTCTGCATATAAACTGCCGGCGTCTTTCGGGTCGCCAGATGGTAGCCCGCCGCCAACGCTGCACAGTTGCCCTCGTTGGCGGCGATGATGTGACGGCGCGGGTCGGTACCGCAGGTATCCATCAAATAGTCGCAGAGCGCTTTCAGCTGAGAATCCGGCACACCGGTATAAAATTCCGCGCCAAGGATATGAATCAGGGCTTCCGCTTTCATAAATGACCTCCCATGGTTACAGGATCTGCCGGTACAGCGCTTCGATGTCCGCCGCATCCAAGGGCACCGGATTGTTTTGCAGCCGCTGGGTATTGACGGTCCGGGTCAGGACCGCATACTCCTCTTCTTTCGTCTCAGGGGCGGGAAGGCCCAGGCTGTCAAGAATACGGCCGTATTTTGTGACAGATTCCTCCGCTGAATCGCAGTCCATGGCCTCCGCCAAAGCGCGGAACGCGTTTTCCAACTCCGCCGGGCGAGCGGAGAGCTTCACATTTTGCACCATATAGGGCCAGAGCCGCCGTACACAGAGCGCGGCGGCGTGACCGTGGGCCAGACCATAGAGACTCGTCAGGCCGTAGCACAAGGCATGACCCGCCGTGGTCTGCGCCAGATTAATGGCCTTCCCGGCCAAATTGGCCGCCTCCAGCATGTTCAGATTGCCATCGGGCGTATTTTGCAGGTAATCATCCATAGAGCCAAGGAGCTGCCGGATGGCCCGGTAGGCGTAGTCCCGGCTTTCCGGTGAGGCTCGGAGGGACCAGACGGACTCCACGGCGTGACAGAGGGCGTCCAGCATGGATGCCTTGCGGTGGTACTCCGGCAGCGTTTCCAGCAGCCGGGGGTCCAGCAGTACCGCGTTGGGCAGACAGTCATCATGGGCCACAGATTGTTTGCGGCCCTGGTAGTAGATCACAGCAAACCGGGTAGCTTCACTGCCGGTGCCGGCGGTAGTAGGGATGGCCAGCAGCGAAGCGTCTCCCGGCGCGGCGGTCTGCTCCAGGCAGTTCCGGGTCAGTTCCATGTTGGCAAACCGTTTGACGCACTTTGCCACATCAATGGCGCTTCCTCCGCCGGCGGCAGCGATGAAGTCGCAGCCCGCTTCCCGAAACCTCGACGTTCCGTCAACGACAGACTCATAGCTGGGATTGGGACTAAAGTCGCTGAAAGTCACAACCCGGATACCCAGGCGGACCTCCAGCGCTTCAAAATAGGCCCCTGCCGGCAGACGGCGGAGGGATTTACCGCATACCAGAAAGATCCGCCGGATCTTTCCGTCCATCAGGTACTGGTCCAGCGCACGGTATCGGTTGTCAGGCGGAAGATAGAGCTGCATATTATGCCTCCTCCGGAATCAGGCGGATGATTTCTCCAAAAGGCATCAGGGATTGATCCGCTTCCAGAGCCCGATGATGTTTCAGAATGGTTTCCGCAGCGGCACGCATGGCGGGTACCGCTCCGCGGATAAGCTGATTGGCATATATAACAATGTTCACGCCCCGACGCTTGAATTCCTCCTCCGTTACGGAGTGGAAAGAGGTAGGTACAACCACGAGCGGGGTGCGGGCGTCCTTCTGCCGGAATTTTTCCACGAATTCAAAAATCTCATCCGGTTCTTTCCGGCGGGAATGGATCATGATCCCATCTGCCCCGGCCGCCGCGAAGGCAAAGGCCCGCGTCAGTGCGTCCTCCATGCCCCGCTCCAGGATCAGGCTCTCGACCCGTGCGATAATCATGAAGTCCAAAGACTTTTGGGCTCGCTTTCCGGCAGCGATCTTAGCGCTGAAAGAAGCAATGTCCTCCTGCGTCTGGGAGACTTCCGCGCCGAACAAAGAGTTCTTTTTCAACCCGGTTTTATCTTCAATAATGACAGCGGAAACACCCAGCTTTTCCAGGGAGCGGACCGTATAAACAAAGTGTTCCGTCAATCCGCCGGTGTCCCCGTCGAATATGATCGGCTTTGTGGTCACCTCTGTCAAATCGTCAATTGTCCGGAAACGGGAGGTCATGTCCACCAGCTCAATGTCCGGCTTACCCTTGGCGGTAGAATCGCAGAGACTGGACACCCACATCGCGTCAAAAGCGTAGGTCCGTCCCTGGTCGTGGACCGCCGTATTCTCCACGATAAGGCCGGAAAGGCCATCGTGGGCCTCCATAGCCGTGACAAGGCCCTTCATATCCAGCAGCTTCCTCAGCCGGCCCCGGCGGCTGTCGGGCAGAGACAGCTCCGCCAAAGAGCGGCGCTCCAACTCCCGATACTGGGCGCTTTGAGCGTAGGGAAACTCCACCAGCCGTCCGCCGTAGGAGGAGAGCACGTCCAGGACTTCCGTCCGGAGAGGCATTTGAAAGCCCTCCCGCCAGTCGTCGCCGTGGACTACGATGTCCGGCTTCAACCGTTGGAGTATATTCCTGTAGCTGAGCTCCGTCTGCTCCACCACCCTGTCCACACCCTTGATATTGGAGAAAAGAGCCTTGCGCTCCGGAAAGGGCAACAGGGGGAAGCGCTTATAGGACGCTACAGCCTGATCGGAGAGGACGCCTATCGTCAGCTTTCCCAGTCCGGCAGCCCGGCGGATGATGTCCATATGACCGCTATGCAGGACATCGGCGGAAAAGCACATATAGACGGTGCGGTTTTCCACTTCGCCCAGGCGGGCAGACACTACAGCCAGGTCGGACGGATCATCGATCTCCGCACAGAGCATGTTCCGCACATCCAGCGGTGCGATGGCGCAGGCCCCTTCCAGGGCGTTCAGCGCGTTTTCCGCGTAGCAGGACGTCTGTCCGGATTCGCAAAAGCCGGTTATCCGCTCCAGCCAGAGCCGCCAGTCCTCCCGCCGCAGATGGTAGAGGGGCTGGGCCGACAAAGCGTGGTCGAAAAACTCTATGCCCACCTTGACAATCCGCCCGTCTCGGACTACCGCCTTGAAATCCTTCTCCGGCAGAGGCGCGGTAGAGCTGACGGTCATAGCGCTGCCGGGGCTGCGGAGTATCCGGCAGAGGACTTCATCCTCAAAAACGAGGTCGCCGTGCATAAAAATGATCTCATCGTCCAGATATTCCCGGGCCAGGTAGATGGAATAAATATAGTTCGTCTCCGCATACCGCTCGTTTTTTACAAAGCGGAGCCGCATCCCTGTGCCCAATCCCTCGCAGTATTCCATCAGGGCCTTGTCAAAAGCGCCGGTTGTGATAACCGCTTCCGAGATACCGGCATTCGCCAGCTGGCGCAGCTGGCGGGAGAGGATGGTTTCCCGGGCGGAAATATCCGTCATACATTTGGGATGGTCTGCCGTCAGGGCTCCCATGCGGCGGCCTACGCCGGAGTTTAGGATCAGAGCCTTCATACCGCCGCCTCCGTTTCCGCCAGGCCGAACAGGACCTCCAGCCGCGACACAATGGCCTCCGGCGTTTCGCTGCCATCGTTGGCGATGACGACGTTGGATGCCTGGGGTTCGTCAAAGGGGAGATCCACGCCCACCACGTTTCTGCCTGTGGTATACAGATTCTTCTGATTGCGCTCAAGCAGCGTCTCACGGGTGACTTTGATGTAGATTTCTTTATAATTTGCAATATTTTCCCGGTTCCAGCAGCGGATCTGGCCGTACATGCAAATGCTGCACACCACCACGTCGATCCCCTGGTCCGAAAGCATTTTCGCTACGCGGAAGGTACGGCTGGCGCCCTTCACACGGTCCTCGTCGCTGTAGCCGATATCCTCGTTATACACTGGGCGGATCAGATCGCCGTCCAGAAGGATTACATTGGGCTTGCGCTGTTTCAGGCGGCGGTGGAACAGGCCGCCCAGGGTGGTCTTGCCCGCGCCGGACAGGCCGGTGAAAAAATATACGGTTCCCTTTTCCATACGGCCTCCTTAGCGGTACAAGGGCTGCTCCAGCAGAGCGGGGTCCAGCTCCAGCTGGGGCATCATATGCAGAGGTTGGTTATTGCGGTTGACAAAATAGAGGCCCTGCATTAAGATTCTGGAATTGTTCTTCCGGTTTTCATGGAATGCCTTTACCTGGTTTTCCAGCATCCTCTCCTGCATTTCCCGCTCCGTCTCTTCGCTAACCTGCTCATTATTCAAGGAAATTTTCGCCTGCCGGTAAATATTCCGCCAGGTTTCCCGCATGTAGTGGTCAATGGTCGTGAAGCCCTCCGTCAGCTCGTCCAGCTGCTCCGCCGTCATGGGCTGTCCGTCATACCAGCGAAAATCATATCCGTAACAGGCATAGGCGTCCCGGAGACAGTACTCAATATATTTCCGCTCCGCATCGTTGACAAATTCGTCGTAGGTGCGGTAAACCGTGGCGGTATCGAAGCCAATGACATTTCCCTCATGGTCGATGTCTTTTACGCCGTTCTCCGAGCAGTAGGTCATACTCTCCGTATAAGGGATGTCCAGAAAAGCCGCGAGAGCGGTAAAGGTCGCCTTCGGATTCAGCTTGCCGTCCTCGAACCGCACCAGGACGCAGTCCTGATACAGCCGGTCCTGCCAGTCGATCATGAAGCTGCGGTTGAGCACCCGCTGACTCACCGCGTCGGCTACCACATGGGTGGTCTGCTCCGTCTTTTTCCCTTCCTTCCTGGCCTGTTCCTTCTCCGCCTCCTTCTCCAGGGCGCTGTTGTACATATATTTCACCGTGGCCCCGTGGCTGGTGGTGAAGCGGCGCATGGGCGTGAAGGTCTTGATATATTTGAAGCCGCGAAAAACCGGCGAGGAAGTGGTCTTGTCGTACTGGTCCGAAGAGAGAATCGCCTTGCCCTTCGGATTGGAATGGAGGCTGTAGACGATATTATAAAAGTGGGGCTGGAAAAAGATAGCGGGGGCGATCCGAGAATTAGGGTCCAGCGGAGCGGAAATCTTCTTGTTCCCCAGGTAGAAGGCGACGAAAATATCCTTGTCCGTCGGGTCCTGCAGGCGGAGCAGCTCCCGGACCACGCGTGGCGAGAGGTCATTGCTTTTAATCAGCTCCTTTGCCGCCTCCTTGGAGCTTTTGGCCTGTCCGATATTCTTCCGCCAGTCCTCGACCATCTCCTCAATGCTGTGGAACATAACGGAGGTCAGGGCCAGCAGGTTGGGGTGGTCGTCAAAAATTTCGTTAAAAAAGTCGCCGCCGTTGTGGGTGGACAGCTGGGTGTGCCAGATCAGCTTGTTGATCTCCCGGATGCCGAAGGGCTTTACCGGGCAGAGGCTGTAATCTATTCCATAGCGTTCCTTGAAGTCGATGGGGTAGGCGGATACCTCATCCCCGATCAGGAACACAAATTTTTCGTCTTTCAGCAGAGGCCGCAGATTCAGACATTGCAGCCGGGCGCAGAATTGGGCCCAGTCGGTGTAGTGCAGATAGATATGGTTCTCTTTCCCCGCGAACTCGCTCTTGCGCACGTTGTCGCACAAATACTCCAGCTCATACTGGGAATACACGTCCGCGGCCAGAATGGGTGCGTCCAGGTTCTTGAAGAAATTGCGGGTGACCTTGGGATGGTCAAAGTTCTGGTACTCCCCGAACCGCTCTTCGGACACGTAATAGGGCACGAACCCCTTTTCGTCAAAGGGATAGAAGCGGACGGGAAGCTCCTCAAAGGGCAGAAAATCCTTCCGGAAAAGATAGGGGTATTTTGTCAGAAGCTTGCAGTTTTTCTCGTAGCGGGTTTTAAGTGCCTTCCGGTTGGGTTCGTAAAAGGCGGTGGTCAGAAAATCCAGGCATTCCTCCCGGAATCGGCCCTGGTTGTACAGGTCGCGGAAGCAGGTAAAGGAGACTCTGTAGTCCCCGTTATTCTGAAAAATATAGACGGCGGCCTCCATCTGGGCGGCGGGGTCCCGGCCGTCCAGCTCGTGGATGGCGACGCCGTAGGCGCGGCAGGCCTCCTGCACCTGGCCCAGCTGGTCCAGCTTGCGGGCGATTTCAATGGCTGTCATAGGCTGATTTCCTTTCCATACAGTACGCGAAGGGAGGCCGGGCGCAGGCCCGGCCCCCCTTTTTTGATATAAACGGTTTGCCTGCGGGAAATTAGCCCAGCAGCTGGAGAACGCCCTGGGGCACCTGGTTGGCCTGGGCCAGCATGGCCTGGGCAGACTGGACCAGGATGTTGTTCTTGACGTAGCTCATCATTTCCTCGGCCACATCGGTGTCGCGGATGGTGGACTCGGCGTCCTGGATGTTCTCGGCCATCACGGACAGGTTGTTCTGGGTGTGCTCCAGACGGTTCTGGACAGCGCCCAGGTCGCCGCGGATGCCGGAGACGTAGTTGATGGCGCTGCGGACAACGGAGATCGCATCCTGCGCGCTCTCCTGGTTGCCGATATTGATGCCGTCAATGCCCATGCCGGTGGTGTGCATGTCGCCGATAACAACGTTCATCTGGTTGTAGTCATCGGAGGTATCGCCGATCTGCAGGGTCAGGTTCTTGCCGCCGTCGATCTTGGGGGCGGCTGCGCCCACGGCGGCCGCAACCGTCACCTTCCCGCCGTTGGCCGTGGCATTGGAGCCAATGGCCTTGGCCAGGTTCTTAGCGGTTTCAGTGGCGGTGGAAGCAATCTGAACGTACTTGGTCTTGGCGTTGGAGGCGTTGGTGATGGTACCGGTGGCGTCTGTGAAGACATACTTCACAGCGTTGGAGCCGGTGCCGATGGTCACAGTGTTGCCCTGGCCCAGCTTGCTGTTGTCGGTGAGCTCGATGGTGGAGGTGTTCAGCTGCTGGGCAACATCGCTCTTCTTGGCGCTGAAGATCTTCTTCAGATCATCATAGGTGGGGTAGGCATCGGCCTTACTGCCGGTATAGTCCACGTGGAGCTTATTGCTGCTGCCGATGGAGATCTTCAGATCGGTGGGAGCCTTGCTGCCGGTCACGCGGCTGAGCTGGGCGAGAGCCTCTTTGATCTGGGCAGTACCGCTGGCCTTGCTGACGTCGATCACGACCTTGCCTGCTGCGGTGGCCTCGCTGGCCTTAACCACAGAGTCGGACCCCTTGGTCTTGAACACATAGGTCTTGGTGCCGATGGTCAGCTCATTCCCGTCAGCCACCAGGGAAGCGGTAACATTGATGCTGATACCGGCCTTGGTGCCGTCAACAGCCTCCACAGCGCGGGTGATGTTGGTAATATCACAGATGGTCTTGTCGCCAGTCAGCGCGGTGCCGCCCAAGGAGGCCTTCTGACCGATAAACTTATCGAAGTCGGCTACAACCGTGCTGCTGACGGCGCCGGTCGCCTTAGTGGCCGCACTAGCTGCAGTACCAACGCCCATGAAGGTGAAGTCAAGGCTCTTTCCGTCAGTTCCCGCCGTCGCCTTGAACCACGCCTTGGTAGCCCCAGTGCCAATAGAAAGGGCCTTTGCATCCGTAGAACCATTGATCGCTGACGCCAGCTTGCTAATGAGAACACCGAGGGACTGGTTGGCTGCAGAGGCGGTGGCGGTAAAGGTCTTTCCGCCGATGGTGACGGTAAGAGTCTCGTTACCGTTAGTGGTATCGATAGCCGCGTTGCTGAGGTCAATGGTGAACTTGGGCGCAACTTCCGCCACGCCGTTCTGGATGTGGGTGTCGGTAGCGTTGGAAGCGCTGAAGGTCAGATTGATGGGCTGACCATTGGTGGTATCGGTTACGGTGCCAGCCTCGTTGGTGATCTTGATCGCGTCGCCGTTCATGCCCAGGGAGCCGTCCAGCAGCTTGATGCCGTTGAAGTTGGCGGAGTCGGCAATGCGGTTGATTTCGGTCTTGAGGGCGTCCACTTCCTTCTGCAGGTTCAGACGGTCGACCTCGTTGTCATAAGTGCCGTTGGCGGACTGGGTGGCCAGGTAGTCCATGCGGTTGAGCATGTCCTGAACTTCCTGCATCGCGCCTTCAGCGGTCTTGACCAGGGAAATGCCGTCCTTGACGTTCTTCTGGGCGGCGTTCAGGCCGGTGATCTGAGCGCGCATCTTCTCGGAAATTGCCAGACCGGCGGCATCGTCGCCAGCGCGGTTGATCTTGTAGCCGGAGGAGAGCTTCTCCAGGTTCTTGGACAGAGCGCTGGTGTTGGTGTTGTAGTTGCGGTAGGCGTTCATCGCCATAATGTTGTGCTGGATACGCATGAGTGTGACTCCTTTCAGTCTATTAATGTGCCCCGGAGCATCCATTTACCGAAGCACAGGTCTGTGTTGCGCCGCCCGTCCCGGACATCCGGCCGGACTGCCCGGAAAGCTTGGCGCGGAATATATTTCCTCCGGCTCGCGAAAACCGGCTGAAATCTAAAGGGGGAAATCGGACTTGTGTCCCTTGGGGACGGCAGGCGCCAGCCCGGGAGGCCGCCGTCCGCCCGCCCGCTCCAGCACCGCGCCCCGGACGACGGGGATCTCCCTGGGGGCGGCAACGGCCAGATAGGCCCGCCCGCCCTCGCAGCGGCAGAGCTGGACGGTGATACCGTCGCCGATGGTGAGATATTCGCCGGGGGTCAGGGAAAGCTTGAGCATGCGGACCTCCTTAGGGCATGTTTAAAAAATGTCAAAACGCCCAAGCAGCGGATCTTTTTCCGCTGTGCGGCGTTAAAAATTCTTGAAATCCGTTAGGATTCCTGCGAATTTTTGCCTTGCCCAGCGAAAAAATCTCTCGCTGTTGGGCATTCCGCCATTTATCAAACAAGCCCTAGCCCGTACCGGCGCGCTCCATCGCGCCGGGCGTCAGCGAAGAACATAATATTATGCTGAGTGGACCGCCCTTTCGGGCTTCCGGCGCACCCGGAAACGGGTCCGCCTTCTTTTCTTCCCACCTGGCGGCCTTGCGGGGAGCGCTGAGCGGGGAGGCAGGGGCCCCGCCCCTCCGCTCAACGCTTCCCGGCCGCGTATGGGCCATTCACCGCCGTCCCGGGCGGCATAGCGCGGGTTGTTATTGGAATTTAAAATCAGGAAAGCCGCGTCAGGCGATCTGCGCCAGCCCCATGTCCCGCAGGTTCCGGGCGGCGTTGACCTCCCGGGATATCTCTGCGCCGCAGTGGGGGCAGGTCCAGACTTTATCGTGTGCGTCCAGCTTCTCGTTCACACAGCCGCACGCCCGGCACGTCTTCGCGGCGGGCGCGAACCGGTCCACGGCGATATACGCCTTGCCCTGCCGCTCCAGCTTGTAGCGCAGGCACTCCCGGAACATGCCGAAGCCCAGGTCCAATACGTTGGGCTGTTTCAGCCTCCGGGCCAGCTCCGCCAGGTCGGTGTCCCGCACGCACACGGCGTCCCAGGCGTTGGCTATCCGCCGGGATTCCTTGTGGATGAAGTCCCGCCGCTGATTGGCGATGCGCTCGTGCTGGAGGCGGAGCTTTTGCAGCTGTTTCTCATAGTTTCCGGAGCCGTACTGCATCCGGGAGAGCTTCCGCTGGATTCTGGACAGCTTCTCCTTGGAGCGCGCCACGCCGGGCAGGTCCGGGCTGTTCCCCTCGCTGTCCACGTAAAAGCGGTTCAGGGAGTAATTCAGGCCGAGGGTCCTGTCCGCCGTTGGAACGACGGGCTCCGGCTGCCGGACGGAATACTTGAATGCGATGGCCGCGAAATATTTTCCGGACCGGGTTTTTCTGACGGTCACGGACACCAGGCTCCAGCACGGGCGGGGCCTGCGGTGGACCTTCGCCCGGAGGAAGCCCAGCTTCGGCATCTGGAGGCCGTCGGCGGTCAGATAGATGGACGGGCCGGTACGGTATTCCCGGCAGTAGACGGTGAAGGAATCCCGGCAGGCTTTCTTCGTCTTGAACTGCGGAGCTCCGAACGCCCCCGGTGCGCGGAAGAAATCCAGGAACGCCCGCCGCAGGTTCTGGTGGACGGTGCACAGGGCCTGGCTGTCCACCTCCTTGAGGAAGGGGGCTTCCTTTTTATAACGGGCCGGGGTGGGGATATACTGCAGGTCCGTGGCGGCGTAAAACTCCTGCACATCGGACAGCATCTTGTTCCACAGGTACCGGCAGCAGCCGAAGGTCTTTTCGATCAGCGCCGCCTGCTCCGGCGAGGGGCAGAGGCGGAGCTTGAGGACGGTGTACTGCGTGGTTTCTTCCGGCTGTACCGGATTTTTCGCCGTTTCCGCCGCCATGCGCGCCTCCTCCTTCCGGTGGTGAGGGAGGCCGGATTCGAAATGTATACCTTTCCGAACA
>VSNB01000009.1 GCA_009774055.1 Clostridiales bacterium | reverse complement strand
GTTCTGGGGCGCGGACGCCCTGTGCCGCCTGCTGGACCTGGGGGACGTCCTCCGGGCCGCCCTCCTTACGGCGGTCCCCGCCGTGGTCACCGGGGGCATCCACCTGGACGGCTACTGCGACACGGTGGACGCCCTGGCCTCCCACGCCCCCCGGGAAAAAAAGCTGGCAATCCTGAAGGACTCCAGCGCGGGGGCCTTCGCGGTGATCTGGTGCTGCGTATGGTTCCTGCTGTATTTTGCCCTGCTGACGGAGCTGGAAAGCGCCGCCACCATCGCCGCCTGCTTCGTGCTCAGCCGCAGCCTCAGCGCCCTGGGTGTGGATCGTCTGCCCTCCGCCCGGCCTATAACGGGACCGGGCGCGGGCATGGGGTCCAGCCTGAAAAAAAGCAGCCGGTTCCCCTGGCAGCTGCTGGCGGCCTATCTGGCGGCATGGGCCGGGGCGGTATGGCTGTGGGGGGAGCTTGTCCCCGCGCTGGCGGCGCTGGCGGCGGCGGCGGGCGTCTATGTTCTCTACAAGGCAGTCGCTATGAAGCAGTTCGGCGGCTTCACCGGCGACCTGGCGGGGTGGTTTTTGCAGATCTGCGAGCTGGCGATGCTGGCGGCGGCAGCGCTGGCGGAAAGGGTGGCGGCAATATGGTTCTGATTATCGGCGGCATGGCCCAGGGAAAGCTGGACTTCGTCCGGCGGCAGCTGGGGGTCACGGCCTGGAGCACGGGGGTCCTGGGTGCGGAGGACTGCGTATACGGGCTGCAGGACGTCCTCCGCGCACAGCCGGAGGCGGACGTGGACGGCTGGCTCCGGGCGCATCCGGACGGGGTGGTCATCTGCGACGAGGTGGGCTGCGGCGTGACGCCCCTGGACCGGACGGACCGGGAATGGCGGGAGCGGGTGGGCCGGACCTGCTGCCGGCTGGCGGAGCGGGCGGAGGCGGTATACCGGGTCCGCTGCGGACTGGGGGCGCGGATCAAATGACGGTATATCTCATCCGCCACGGTCAGACCCAGGGCAACCTGGAACGCCGCTATATCGGCTCCTCCGACCAACCCCTGTGCCCCCGGGGCCGGGAGGCCCTGCTGGCGGTCCGCCCGCCGGAGGCGGACAAGGTGTACGCCTCCCCCCTCCGCCGCTGCCGGGAGACGGCGGCGCTTTTCTATCCGGGCGCGGAGCCGGAAATCGTTCCGGATCTGCGGGAAACGGACTTCGGCGCATTTGAGGGCCATACCTATGAGGAGCTGAAGGATGATCCCGCCTACCAGGCGTGGCTGGACTCCGCCGGCGAGGTCCCGCCCCCCGGCGGGGAGGGCAGGGCGGCGGTCCGGGACCGGGTAGTCAGGGCGTTTCTGTCCCTTGCATCCCGGCACGGGGCGGAGGAGCGCATCGCCCTGGTGGTCCACGGGGGTACGATCATGACCCTGCTGGAGGCGTTGGAGCCCAGCGGGCAGTTTTACGCCTGGCAGGCGTCCAACGGCGGCGGGTACCAGTGCCGCTGGACGGGGGACAGGCTGACGGATGTGGCGCAATGGGGCCCGGATGGAAAGGGGCGGACAAAATAGCATGGCGCGGCGAAAAGCCGCGCCATGCTATTTTGATCCGCTTTCGCGGCTCAGAATCCGCCGATCCGCGCCCCGTCCAGCCCCTCCAGCAGGGCGCAGGCCAGCCGGGCGGCATTTTCCACGTCGGCCAGGGTCGCCAGGCCGTAGTGGGTGTGGATGTAGCGGACCGGAATGCCGATCACAATGACGGGCACGCCCAGATTGCTCAGGTGGATAGCCCCGCCGTTGGTGGACCCGCCGGTGCGGACGCTCTCCTGGACCGGGATGCCCAGCTCCTCCGCCAGGTCCAGGGCGTACCGCTGGAACCGGGGGTTGGTGATCATCCGGGCGTCCAGGTGGCGCAGCATGGGGCCCTTGCGGATAGCGGTCTGGACCAGCCAGGGCTCCGCCACCGTGTCGTCCGCCGGACAGCCCTCGAAGACAATGGCCGCATCCGGCTTCACCCGGTTGGCGGTAACCGCCGCGCCCCGCATCCCCATCTCCTCCTGGACGGCGAAGGCCCCGGTCACGTCCACCGCCAGGTCCTTCCCCGCCAGCAGGTCCAGGGTCTGCACCAGCGCCGCGCAGCCCAGGCGGCAGTCAAACGCCTTGCCGATCATCAGGTCCCGGCCCTCCTGGTACTGGAAGGCCGCGTCCGGCGCCACCGGCGCACCGATACGGATATGGAAGTCCCGGAGGACCTCCTCCCGGGAGCTGGCGCCTATGTCGATGCCCATGTCCTCCACGGCGGGAACGGCGTTCCGCTCCCCGGGGCCCGCGAAGTGGGGCGGCTTGCTGGCGACGACGCCGGGGATGTAGTCCCCCTCCGCCGTCTGCACCAGCACCCGGTGGGCCGGGATGTTGCAGGGCATCCAGCCCCCCAGGGGCGTGAAGGCCAGGGTCCCGTTGGGCCGCACGGCCCGGACCATGAAGCCCACCTCGTCGCTGTGGGCGTCCAGCTGCACCATAGGCCGTCCGCCCCGGTTCTCCCGCCGGGACAGGTAGAGGTTGCGCAGGCTGTCCTCCGACAGCTCCCCCAGATGTCCGCCGTGCCGGCGCAGGACGGCGAGGACCTCGTCCTCGAAGCCCGATACCCCCCTGGCGTTGGAGAGCTCCTCCGCCAGCTTCAGCAGCGCTTTTCGTTCCATGCCCTGTCTCCTCCCCCGCTCAGGCCCGGTCCCCGCCCTGGGCGGCGAGGACGAAGCCACGGAAAATCTTCTTGCTGTTCTCGTCCACGGCGCAGGAAAACTCCGGATGCCACTGGACCGCCCACACAAAGGTCTTCCCCGGCGCATAGACCGCCTCCACCAGCCCGTCCTCTGCCAGAGCCATGGCCTCCAGCTCCGGGGCCAGGACGTCGATGCCCTGGTGGTGGCAGCTGTTGACCGGGATGGCATCCGCCTCCAGCAGCCGGGCCAGGGGGCCGGACAGCGACACCGGGTGGCTGGGCAGATGGTAGGGCGGCATCTGGTGGTGGGGCACGGCGGAGGGCCGCAGGACGGGCAGATCCTGATACAGCGTCCCGCCCAGGACGGCGTTGATGAGCTGCGCGCCCCGGCAGATGCCCAGGACGGCCTTGTTCCGCTCAAAAACCAGGGGAAACAGGATCTTTTCCATGTTATCCCGCGCCTCACAGACCTCCTGGCACAGGTCCGACGGCGTCTGCCCGTAGAGGGTGGGGGCCACGTCGTGGCCGCCGGTGAAGAGGAAGCCGTCGAAGCTGGCCGCCAGCTGTTCCAGCTCCGGCCGGTTGGCGGTCAGGGGCAGCATCACCGGCAGCCCCCCCGCCTCCTCCACGCCGCGCATATAGCCGGGCAGCATCCAGTAGCTCTCCCGCTCGATGTCCACCAGCGGGAGAATGCCGATCATGGGTTTTCTCATATCGTTTTCCTCCTTCTTTTTGCTTCCTGAAAGCAGGAAACAGGCTCTAACGGATCAAATATTACTTCCGAACCGAAAGGTCGGAAGTAATATTTGCCATGTTTTGCGGTTGCCGCTGTTTACAGCGGCGAGCAAAACGGCTTGAATCAAATGTATTATTTCCGAGCTTTAAGCTCGGAAATAATAACGCCATACCAGCGTCCCCAGTCCCAGGCAGACCGCCAGGGACAGCGCCGCCGTCCCGTACAGCAGCCGGCAGGCGCGCCGGATGTCCTCCGGCTCCACCTCCCGGACCGGATCGCCGATGGCGGGCTTTTTATGCAGGACCCCGTGGTACCACGCGTCCCCCGCCAGCCTGAGTCCCAGCAGGCCCGCGCACACTGACTCCGTCTGGGCGGAGTTGGGGCTGGCGTGGCGGTACCGGTCCCGGCGGAAGATCCGCCAGCCGCGCTTCACGTCCATCCCCAGCAGGCCCCCTGCCGCCAGCATCAGCAGCGCCGAGAAGCGGGCGGGCAGGAAGTTCATCACGTCGTCCATCCGCGCGGGCGCCAGGCCGATGTTCTTATAGGGCGGCTCCACGTATCCCAGCATGGAATCCATGGTGTTCACCGCCTTGTAGAAAAAGCCCAGGGGCGCGCCGCCCAGGGTCAGAAACACCATGGGGGCCACGACCCCGTCGGAGGTGTTCTCCGCCACCGTCTCCACCGCCGCCCGGGCGATGCCCGCCCGGTCCAGCCGGGCCGTGTCCCGGCCCACGATCATGCTCACCGCCCGCCGCGCGCCCTCCGTGTCCCCCGCCGACAAGGCGGCGTGGACCTTCATGCTCTCCGTCCGCAGGGACTTCACAGCCAGGATCTGCCAGCACATGACGCTCTCCGCCGCCAGGCGCAGCCAGGGGCTCACCAGATGGCACCCCCACAGCAGCAGCGCCGGAACCGCCGCGGAGATCCCCGCCGCCAGGACCCACAGCACGGCCCCCGCCCAGTTCTCCCCCCTGGGCGTGGCGGGGAACAGCCGCCGCAGGACCCGCTCCAGCAGGGAGATCAGCTTCCCGATGGCGATCACCGGATGGGGCCACCCCTGCGGGTCCCCCAGAATCAGGTCCATGCCAAAACCAATTGCCAGCGCACACAAGGACCATTCCATGCCGCGCCCTCCTATTTCTTCATGGTAAAGAGATATACGGGGTTCTGCCCCGCCATCAGATGGTACGCCCCGGCCTTCCGGCCTCTCGCGGCCGAGAGGCACACGGCCTCAAACTCCGTAAAGGAGAACTCCTTCCCTATGTCCGTCAGCTCCGCGATGGTTTCCAGGGTCACCGCGGAGGCGGCGATGCGAACATGGGGGTTCTTCTCCAGCAGCAGCGACACGATCTCCCGCAGGTTCCCGGAGCTGCCTCCCAGAAACGCGTGGGTAGGCGGGGGCAGCGCCCGGCAGGCCTCCGGCGCAGCGCCCGGCACGGGCGTCAGGTTGGACACATGGAACCGCCGGCGGTTCTCCTCCAGCAGCGACAGGGCGTCCTCCTTTTTCTCAATGGCGAACACCTGGCCCTCCCGCGCCCACAGGGCCAGTTCCACCGACACGGAGCCGGTCCCCGCCCCCACGTCCCAGCACACCGCGTCCCGGGGCGGGGCCAGTTTTGACAGGATGCAGGCGCGGACCTCGCTCTTGGTCATGGGCACCGCCCCGCCGGCCCCCTGGCCCCGCAGGAAGAGCCCGTCCGGCAGGCCGGGGGCAAAGGGGCGGGCGGCCTCGTTTTCGATCAGGGCCGCGCTGAGGGGATCGAAGGTCCCGTCGGACAGCTCCCGGGCGGTTCCGGCGGAGATTTTTTCCTCCGGGTAGCCCAGACGCTCGCCCACACTGACCCGGACCTCCCCCAATCCAGCCTCTGTCAGGGTCCGGCACAGCCGGGCCATGCCCTCCGCGCCCCCCACCAGGACGAACACCCGGCGGTTCTGGCACACGTCCGGCACAATGTCCCTGTCCCTGCCGTGGAGGCTGAGGGAAACCACGTCCTCATAGGAGGTCCCCAGCCGGGCGCACAGGACCTGGAGGGAGCTCAGCCCCGGCAGGATTTCCACGTCGCAGTCCGCCAGCAGGGGCAGAAGCTTCCTCGCCCCGCTGAAAAATCCCGTATCTCCGGACAGGGCCACCGCAAACCGGCGGCAGTCCCGCCTCTCCCGGATGCAGGCGGCGACGGCCTCCGGCGCGACGGCCTCCCGGCGGACCTGCCGCCCCGCCGGGACGGCCTCCAGCATCCGGCGGGCGCCAATGAGGCAGTCCGCCTCCGCCAGCCGCCGCCGGACCGCCGCCGTCATCCCCTCCGGGCTTCCGGGCCCGATGCCCGCCAGGGCCACCCTGGGCCGGAAGCGGAAGCCGAAACGCCGGGCGAGGAAGCTTACCGTCTCCCCGAAGTCCAGCCCCTCCCGCTGGGGGGGCCGGCCCACCACCACCAGGACCGCGCCGGCCTCCCGGGCGGCCTCCGCCTTTTCCCGGAAGCCGCCCGCGCCGC
The DNA here is from genome assembly GCA_009774055.1 of Clostridiales bacterium. Taxonomy (GTDB): domain Bacteria; phylum Bacillota; class Clostridia; order Oscillospirales; family Oscillospiraceae; genus Pelethomonas. The sequence goes on along the minus strand of VSNB01000009.1, from coordinate 18,570 downwards.
CGGTGTCCTTGGTGACCATATATTTCGCGGACACTGCCCGCAGCATGGCGGTATTCAGCTCCCGGGAGAAGGGGCCCTGCATAGCCAGAATCCGATCCGGCCCCAATCCCGCCTCCCGGCATGCCTGCAGGGACGCCTCCATGGGCAGTACCCGGACGTAGGCCCGCCGGGCAAAATCCGGCAGGGCGGCGTATTTTGCCAGGTCTTTGCTGCCGGTGGTCAGGAGGATGTTCCCCTCCGTCCCTGTCAGGCAGTCCACGGCGGCGGCGGCGTCCGGCACGCACACCGCGCCCTCCGGCACGTCCCCGCCATCCCGCAGCAGCCGCAGGTACGCCGTCCCCGCCGCCTCGCAGGCCCGGGCGATGTTCTCCGTCACCTCTGCGGCGTAGGGATGGGTGGCGTCCACTGCCAGGTCGAACCGCTCCCGGCGGAACAGCGCCTCCATTTCCGCCTCCGCCAGCCTTCCGGCGGCGACGGTCAGCCCCTCCCGGTCCTCCAGCAGCGCCTCGCCGTACTCCGTAGCCACGCAGGCGGTGACCGCCGCAGGCTGGTCCGCCAGCAGCTCCACCAGCTCCCTGCCCTCGGTGGTCCCGGCGAACACGCACAGCTTATACATCCCGATACCCCCTGGGAGTCACCAGGGCCCCGCCGATCACCCGGGTCTGGCTGCTGCCGATAAACACGGTGCAGAACATGTCCGCCTCAAAATCCCGCAGCTCGCCCAGGGACAGAACCGTGCGGCTCTCCCCCTCCCGGCCGATGCTCCGGACCGCGCCGCAGGGCCGGTCCTCCGGCAGGGTCCGCAGCAGGATATCGCAGGCCCTTTGGAGGTAGTCCGGCCTGCCGCGGCTGGCGGGGTTGTAGAGGACGATGGACAAGTCCGCCTCTGCTGCGGCGGCCAGGCGCTTCTCGATTTTCTCCCAGGGGGTCAGCCGGTCGCTGAGGCTGATCACCGCGAAGTCGTGGGTCAGGGGCGCGCCCAGCAGGGCCGCGCCGCTGCAGGCGGCGGTGAGGCCGGGAACCACCGCGATTTCCGGCTCCGCCGCCTCCCCCCGCAGCTGGTAGACCAGCCCCGCCATGCCGTACACGCCGCTGTCCCCGGAGCAGACCATGGCTACGTCCTTTCCCTTCCGTGCCTCCTCCAGGGCCATCCGGCAACGGTCCGCCTCCTTCGTCATGGGGGTGGTCAGAAATTCCTTGTCCGGGTACCGCTCCCGCACCAGGTCCACATACACATGGTACCCCACGATCACCTGGCACTCCCCCAGGACCCGGTCCGCCCGGACCGTCATATTCTCATAGTCGCCGGGCCCGATGCCCACTACCGTCAGCTTACCCATTAAATCGCACCTCGTATTTTTCCACCGCCGCGGCCACGGTCACGCCGTCCCGGGCGGTCTTTTTTATAATCAGGGTTTCTCCTCCCCCCGCCAGCGCCGCCCGCTCGCAGACGTTGTCCACGCCGGTGACGCTCCGCACGAATTCCGAGGGGGTGAACGTCCCGCTTACCTGCCGCAGCTCCTCCGCCGTGTACCACTCCAGGGGCCATCCCCGCTCCCGGCAGAACGCCAGCAGGCCGGGCTCGTCCTTTTTCAGGTCGATGGTGCCTACCGCCCTGACAGCGGCGGGGAGGATGTCGTGTTCCTGCAGGACCTGGTCCGCCAGCCGTCCGATGGCGCCGGCCTCCGCGCCCCTCCGGCAGCCGATGCCCAGCCGCACCACCCTGGGCGTCAGCGTCAGGGTGCGCGCAAAGGGGCTCCCGCGCCGGCAGGAGAGGCGGACGCCCACCGGCCCCGTCTCTCCGTACGTCAACCCCGGCGGCAGCCCGCCCGCCACCGGAAAGTCGCTTATCAGGGGCACGGGGCCCTCCAGGATGGCGGCGGACACGGCCTTCGCCGCCTGCATGTCGCCGATGGCCAGCCCCTGCTCCGCCGCCCAGGCGTCCACGGAGAACCGTCCGTTGACGTCCGTGGCGGTGGTCACCGCCGCCGCCGCGCCCAGCGCCTCCGCCAGCCGCTCCGCCAGGGCGTTGGCCCCGCCGATATGGCCCGACAGCAGGGGGATCACGAACCGTGCCCGTTCGTCCGCCGCCACCACGGCGGGGTCCGTCCGCTTATCCCGGACGTGGGGCGCGATGGCCCGGACGGCGATGCCGCAGGAGCTGATGAAGATCAGCGCGTCCATTTCCCGGAACAGGGGGGCCGTAAAGTCCGCCAGGGGCGGCGCGATGGCCTCCAGGCCCTCCTCCGCCAGCCGCTCCGGCGCGAACAGCCGGCACCCGTCCCCCGCCTCCGCCAGGGCCTCGCGGACCCGCCGGGCCGTGTGCAGCCCCTGGCGGCTGAAGGCAAACACCGCCGCTCTCACGGCTCCGTCCCCTTCCGGAATTCGGTGGTGAAGCCCGGGTCGTACAGCTTCGAGCGCAGGTACCCGTCCCCCAGGCATCTGCCTACGATCAGCAGGGAGGTCTTGGTCAGGCCGTTTTCCTCCACGGTTTTCGCCAGGGTTTCCACGGTACACCGGAAAACCTTTTCCTCCGGCCAGGTGGCCTTATACACCACCGCCGCCGGCGTATCGGGGGCGCAGCCCCCCGCCAGCAGATCCTCCTGCAGCTTCTCCGCCAGGGAGGCGCTGAGAAACAGCACCATCGTGGCCTGATGGGCCGCCAGGGACCGGATGGACTCCTTCTCCGGCACCGGCGTCCGCCCCGCCGCCCGGGTGATGATCACCGTCTGGCTCACGTCCGGCAGGGTGTACTCCGCCCGCAGGGCGGCGGCGGCTCCGCAGAAGGAGCTGACCCCCGGGCAGACGTCGTAAGCGATCCCCAGCTTCTCCAGCTGGTCGAACTGCTCCCGCACCGCGCCGTAGATGCTGCTGTCCCCGGTGTGAAGCCGCACGGTGGTCTTCCCCGCCGCCTCCGCAGCCTTTACAACCGCCAGGACCTGCTCCAGCGTCATCTCCGCGCTGTTGTGGATCTCGCAGCCCTCTCTCGTGTATTGCAGCAGCGCCGGGTTCACCAGGCTCCCGGCGTAGATCACCACGTCCGCCTCCCCCAGCAGCCTTGCGCCCCGTACCGTGATGAGGTCCGCCGCGCCGCTGCCAGCACCTACAAAATGTACCATGTTTGCCTCCAGATAAATAGGTATACATACTTTTCTCGAAAGAAAAGTATCAAAAGAACTTTTATCCGCAGGCTATCGCCTGCTCAATTGGATTCACGACAAATATTGCTTGATATCTCCAACAAATTGATTGCCGCACCGGGCCAGCTCGCCAAGAACTCGGTCTATTCCTGCTTCGGTTTGATACCAATTATCTTTGGTGATATTATAACAGTGTACGGGGCACACTTTTATATTCACGTCGGGAAAGGCCATTTGGTATAGCATGAGACACCGCCGGGCGTGAAACGCCTTGCAGACAATCATCGCTGTTTTGACTGCAGCGCCGCGTTCGTCAACAATCTTCCGCGAGAGGAACGCATTGTCGCGGGTATGACCGGACTGATCTTCCTCGATAATTGCCGAAGCCGGTACGCCATTTTTCAGGAGTACATCCGTAAAAAATTCGCAATCGGATCGATAATCGCCGTTGTATATGTCCGCCTTTGAACGAACTCCCGGCCATTTATCCCGTTTTACGCTGACCCCTCCCGAAGGGATCAGCCACTTTGCATAGCCCCGGTGATACAGCTCGGAAGCATATTCGGGCTGTGCCGGATGAGAGCCGCCGGGCAGGAAAATAGCATCGGCTTTTTCCGGCTCGTCAGATACGAATATAAAGTTTCCTATATCGTTGATGATATGATGGTCCATTCGTTTACCTCCTGATTATCCCTTCACGCAAACAACTTTTCGGAGCAAGGCTCCTGCTCCCGCCGTCCGGCTCAATTCGCCATAGACCTTGGAGAACAGGATCGCCTCGGTCTCCATACTTTCCCCGGCCCTGCCCCACAGGTGAGCGCCGGTCCGCTCCGTCAGCCGCGCCAGCGCCGCTTCGCACAGTCCTTCCTCACGCAGCACCCGCAGCGCGTCGTCGCAGGCCACGCACTGCAGTATCTCCTTCACCCGCTCCGTCCGCAATCCCGCGGCGGCGGCATGGGCGGCGATGATCTCCATCCGGCAGTCCCCGTATTGGGAGTGGGTATTGAACATCCCCCCCGCCAGCTTCACCAGCTTGCCGATATGTCCCACCAGCAGCGCTCCCCGGAAGCCCAGCTCCCGGCAGATATCCAGCGCGTCGCCGATGAAATTGGAGGTCTGCACCGGCAGGGCCGGGTCGATGCCCAGGCCGTCCCGGATGAAGTCCGAGCCGTAATTCCCCGGCGTCAGCAGGACGTATTCCGCCCCGCTTTCCCGCCGCTGGCGCAGCTCCACGCGGATGGTATCCACCAGCGCCTGCTCGCTCATAGGTTCCACGATCCCCGTGGTGCCAAGGATGGAGATGCCTCCCACAATGCCAAGTCGAGGGTTGAAGGTCTTCTTTGCCAGCGCCTCCCCCTCCGGTACGGAGATGACTACCTTCAGTCCCTCCCGGCTGTCCGCCAGGACCCGGACCTCCTCTACCGCTTCCGAAATCATCCGCCGGGGCACGCTGTTGATGGCCGCCGCCCCTACCGGCTGGTCCAGCCCCGGCTTGGTCACCCGGCCTACCCCGACGCCGCCGTCGATGGCAACTCCGGGCGCCTCGTGACGGGATACCTCCGCGAAGACCAGCGTCCCCCGGGTCACGTCCGGGTCGTCTCCCCCGTCCTTCCGGACGGCGCAGGAAACCCGGTCCGCTTCCGCCCGGATTTCCTCCACCGGCAGCGTCAGCCGGATGCCCTTGGGCGTAGCCAGCTCCACCTGCTCCATTCTCCGGCCCGTCAGCAGCATGTACGCCGCCGCTTTGGCCGCCGCCGCCGCGCAGGAGCCGGTGGTATATCCCAGGCGGAGCTTTTTTCCGCCCTTGACGATAAATTCCTCCATATTACCGCGCGATCTGGTACAGCATGGCGTTGCAGATGGCGGCGGCTACGTTGCTGCCGCCCTTCCGGCCCTGGGCCACGATGTATGGAACGCCGGCGGCCATGATCCGCTCCTTGCTCTCCACCACGTTGACAAACCCCACCGGCGCTCCGATCACCAGCGCGGGGCGGACCTTCCCCGCCGCAATCAGGTCGAACAGGGCGAACAGGGCCGTGGGCGCGTTGCCGATGGCGAAGATGCAGGGCTTCTCCAGCGACGCGGCCTTCTCCATGGACACCATGGCCCGGGTGACGCCCCGCGCCCCGGCCTCCGCCGCCACGTCCGGGTCGGACATGAAGCACCGCGCCTCGCCCCCCAGCCGGCCCAGGATGGTCTTATTGATCCCCGCCCGGGCCATCTGGGTGTCGGTGACGATATCGCACCCGCCCCGCAGGGCCTCGACGCCCCGCTCCACCGCGCGGTCGGAGAAGCGCAGATTGTCCGCATAGTCGAAATCAGCGGTAGTATGGATCACCCGCTTGACGACCGGCTCGACCTCCGGCGGCAGCCGCCGGTCCCCCAGCAGCTCCGTGATGATCTCGAAGCTGCGCTTTTCAATATCCATCGGCTTTACAATTTCCGGCATAGTCTTTCCTTCTCCTTCACACAGGCGTCATAGAACCGCTCCGCGAAACGCGGGTTGGCGTAAAAGTGGAAATGGGGATACCCGGCGTACAGCCGCTCCGTGGCGAAAGCGCAGTCCCACGCCCTGCCGCCGGGCTTCTCCGCCCGGAAGTCCGTTCCGGGGCATTCCGCGTCCCAGCGGTGGAACTCGTGGCCCCGGATCTCCTCCCCCGCCCTGCAGAGGAGGCTGTCCCTCTTCGCCCGCAGGGTCACGTACCCGAACCGGGTCAGCTTCCCGGCATCCCAGCACTTTCCTGGGAGGAAGCCCACCATGGGCCAGGGCCCGATCCGCTCCGTCAGGTACATGAACCCGCCGCACTCGGCGATGCAGGGGAGCCCCCGGTCCAGGGCGTCCTTGACCGCCCGGCGCATCCCTGTGTTTCCGGACAGCCGCTCCCCGTACAGCTCCGGGTACCCGCCGCCCAGGTACAGCCCGTGTATCCTCTCCGGCAGGGCCCCGTCCTCCAGGGGGCTGAACTCCACCAGCTCCCCGCCCATCTCCGTCAGGGCGGCCAGGCTGTCCTCGTAGTAAAAGCAGAACGCCCGGTCCCGGGCCACGGCGATCCGCACCGGCTCCTTCCCGGGCAGGGCCACCGGCGCGCAGGTCAGCGGCGGCGCGCTCCGCGCCAGCCGCAGCAGTCCGTCCAGGTCCAGCGTCTCCTCCGCCTGCCGGGCCAGAACCTGCATCTTCTCCCGCAGGCCGGACACCTCTCCGGCGGTGACCAGCCCCAGATGCCGGCTCTCCAGCCGGCAGTCCGGCAGCTCCGGCAGGAAGCCCAGGGGCTCCACCCTGCCGCCGAACCGCCGCCGGATCTCCTCCGCCAGGCCCCGGTAGGCCATGGCGGTACAGCGGCTGAGGATCACGCCCCGGATCCGGCTGTCCTCCCGGAACTCCAAAAACCCGGCGAGGACCGCCAGGACCGACAGAGCCGCCCCCTTGGCCGGAACCGTCAGCACAACGGGCGTATCCGTCAGGCAGGCCGTCTCCCAGCTGCTGGCCCTGGCGGTGGTCAGGCCCGCGCCGTCATAGTACCCCATAACCCCCTCGATGACGGACACGTCCCGGCCCGCGCCGTTCTTCGCCAGCAGGTACCGCAGGGTGTTCCGGTCAAAGAAAAATGGGTCCAGATTTCCGCTCCCGGCCCCGATGATCCGGCTGTGGAACATGGGGTCGATGTAATCCGGCCCGCACTTAAAGGCGCCCGCGTTCAGCCCCCGGTTCACCAGGGCCTGCAGTACGGCGCAGGCGGCGGTGGTCTTTCCGCACCCGCTGCCTGTTCCCGCCAGCAGGACGCGGGGGATTGTTTTCTCCATGTCCGCGCCTCCCCATTCAAATTTCTGCCATATGCCGTATTGTACAAGGCCCGGAGGGGTTTGTCAACCGAATGCGCGGAAACACTTTGGCATCCGGCGCTTTGACACCCCGTCCCGGCTGTGCTATGATGGAGGCATCCATTCACAATGAACAGGGAGGATTTTTCCATGGAACGGCTCCTGCTTCACACCTGCTGCGCCCCGTGCAGCGTCTACTGCGTGGACTCCCTCCGGGGCGAGGGCGTCGAGCCCGTCAGCTTCTGGTACAACCCCAACATCCATCCCTATCAGGAGTACAGGGCCCGCCGGGACACCCTTGTCGGCTACGCCGCCGCCATCGGCCTGGAGCTGGCGGTCCGGGACGAGTACGGCCTGCGCCCCTTCGTCCGGGCAGTGGCGGGGGACATCGACCGCCGCTGCGCCTACTGTTACACCTGCCGGCTGGAGGAAACCGCCCGGTACGCCGCCGGACACGGCTTCACCCATTTCTCCACCACCCTCCTGGTGAGCCCCTACCAGGACCACGAGGCCATCCGCCGCACGGCGGAGGAGCTGGGGGAGCGGTACGGCGTCGGATTCCTCTACCGGGACTTCCGCCCCGGCTTCCGCCAGGGCCAGGCCAAGGCCCGGGAGCTGGGGCTCTACATGCAGAAGTACTGCGGCTGCGTCTTCTCCGAGGAGGAGCGCTACGCCAAGCAGATCCAAAAGGACCGGGAGAAATATCCTCCCCTGCCGTAACCCCGCTTTTCCGCCAAGTTCCTCCGGATTTGTTGACAATCCGGACGGGATATGGTACGCTGGACGCAGGACGTGAATTTCGGTTCACAAGATGGAATGGAGGAAAACGAACATGGCCTACAACGGTTTCGCAATCGACCAGTACCTGGACGCGGCGGCGGTGACCCGCCAGCTGGACGAGCTGATGCAAAAGCCCGTCTGGTCCATCCGCCGGGATAAGCTGGCGGACTACGTGGAAAACTATTTCGACGCCAAATGCCCCCGGTCCAAGGCGATGATCGCCCAGGCAAAGAAGGTCATCCCCGGCGGGGTGCAGCACAATCTGGCCTTCAACTACCCCTTCCCCATTGTCGTCACCAAGGCGGAGGGGGCGAAGCTGTGGGACATCGACGGCAACTGGTACTACGACCTGCTCCAGGCCGGGGGCCCCACCATCCTGGGCAGCAACACGCCGGAGGTCCGGGACCGGGTGATCGAGCTTCTGAACACCTGCGGCCCCTCCACGGGGCTGTTCCACGAGTTCGAGTACAAACTGGCCAAGAAGATTTCCGATCTGGTGCCCTCGGTGGAGCTGTTCCGGATGCTGGGGTCCGGTACGGAGGCGGCCATGTGCGCCGCCCGGATCGCCAGGCTGAAGACCGGGAAAAAGAACATCCTGAAAATGGGCGGGGCCTACCACGGCTGGTCCGACCAGCTGGCCTACGGCATGCGGGTTCCGGGCACCAAGGGCATCATGTCCAAGGGCGTGCCCAATTTTGTCTTCAAGCACACCGACGAGTTCTTCCCCAACGACCTGGAGGACCTGGAGCGGAAGCTGAAGGCCAACCGCCTCACCGGCGGCACGGCGGCGGTGTATCTGGAGCCCATGGGCCCCGAGAGCGGCACCCGGCCCGTCAGCCGGGAGTTCGTCCGCGGCGCGGCCAAGCTGGCCCGGCAGTACGGGGCCCTTCTCATTTTTGACGAGGTGGTCACGGGCTTCCGCATCGGGCTCAGCGGGGCCCAGGGCTTCTTCGGCGTGGACCCGGACCTGACGGTGTTCGGGAAGATCATCGCCGGCGGCTACCCCGGCGCGGGGGGCGTGGGCGGCCACGCGGACTGCATGGCCCACCTGGGGGCGGGGCTGGACTCCTCCGGGAAGAAGGTGCCCAAGGCCATGTGCGGCGGCACCATGGCGGCCACGCCTATCTCCTGCGCCGCGGGATACTACACCCTCTGCGAGATCGAGCGCACCAACGCCTGCGAGATTGCGGGCCGCATGGGCGACCGGCTGACCCGGGGGCTGCAGCTGCTTATCAAGAAATACCATCTGCCCTTCGTGGCCTTCAACCAGGGGTCCATCTGCCACCTGGACAACGCGGGCACCATGCATTTCTGCATCGACTGGAAAAAGCCCTGGACCATCCCGGAGATCCTCCGGCAGACCGGCGTGCGGCAGAAGGAAATGGAGCACATGGGCGCGGCCTATATGGCCGAGGGCATTGTCACCCTGGCCGGGTCCCGGCTGTACACCAGCGCGGCCTATACCGAGGAAATGATCGACGACGTCCTCTCCCGCTTCGACCGGGTGTTCGCCGGCTGCGGCCCCCTGGAGGCGCGGCCATGACCGCCCTGGAAGCCCGGGCCCGGGAGGATATCCTGGGCGCGGCGGCACGGCTGGCCGCCGAGGGGCTCATCGAGCGCACCTGGGGCAACATCAGCGCCCGGGTGTCGGATACCCAGTTTCTTATCACCCCCAGCGGCCTGGCCTATGAGACGCTGCGGGAGGACCAGCTGGTGACGGTAAACATCGCGGACGCCTCCTGGCAGGGGAACGTCAAGCCCTCCAGCGAGAAGGGCATCCACGCCGACGCCTACCGCCTGCGGCCCGAGGCGGGCTTCGTCATCCATACCCACCAGTACTGGGCCTCCATCGCCGGGGTGGCGGGAACGGCTCTGACGGGGTTTTCCCACCCCCTGCTGGGAAAACGGGTCCCCTGCGCCGCCTACGGACTGCCGGGCACCCAGACCCTGCGCCGGGCGGTGGAGGCGGAGGAAGCCGCGTGGCCGGACTGCCGGGCGTTTTTGCTGCGCAGCCACGGCGCGCTGTGCCTGGGCCGGGACGTGGAGGACGCCTTCGCCGCCGCCCGGGCCCTGGAGGAGGTCTGCGAGGCCCGGGTCCGGGACCAGATGGGGGACCCCAAGCCCTTCCCCGTCCCGCCGGACCTGGGGTTCAGCCGCCGGCAGGGAGACGCCTTCCGGCTGGTCCGGCGGGGCCGGAGCCGGCTCTATCCCATTGACAGCGGCTCCCTGCCCCGGGCCGCCGCCCTCCACGCGGCAGTCTACCGGGCGGGCGGCTTCCAGTACGTCGCCCACGAGGCGTCCCCCGAGACGCTGGCCGTCAGCGCCCGGGGCCGCCGCCTGCGGCCCTGCCTGGACGACCTGGCCCAGATCGCCGGGGCGGACGTCCTGTGCGTACCGGCGGAGCCGGGACGGGTCCAGCGGGCCCTTCGGGGCCGGAACGCGGCGCTGCTGCGGGGCATGGGGGCCCTCTGCGCCGGCGGCTCTTTGAGCGACCTGGAGGCGGTCCGGTCCCTGCTGAGGAAGGGGTGCGCCGCCTGGCTGTACGCCGGGGAATGCCCCGGCTGCCGCCCCCTGGGGGCGGCGGACGCCAGGCTCCAGCGGCTGGTCTATCAGGTCAGCTACCAGAGGAAGCGGGGCCTATGCTGAAAAAGCTGACGGAGGAGAAGCTGGAGGCGCTGCTGGAGGCGGGGGTGGAGGAGTTCGCCCTCCACGGCCCCGCCGGGGCCAACATGCGGGCCATCGCGGAGCGGTCGGGCATCAGCGTGGGGGCCCTGTACAAATACTACGGGGACAAGGACGGCTTTTTCCGGGCCTGCCTGGACCGGAGCCTGGAGGCCCTGGACCAAACCCTGGCGGAGGTCACGGCGGAACCGGCGGGCTTCAAGGAGTACGCCGGGCGGATCATCCGGGCCCTGCTCCGGTTCTCCCGGGACCACGCCGGCTATGTGCGGCTGTACTGCGCCCTGGCCGCCTCCGGCGGGGAGGAGGCCGCAGGGCTGGCCGGGGAGATCGAGGGCGTCACCGCCCGGCTGTACGCCCGGACCATCGCCGCCGGACAGGCGGCGGGGGACCTGCGGAGGGATATGGACCCGGGCCTGCTGGCCTTCTTTTTCGACAGTCTGCTGATGATGGTCCAGTTCGCCGGGTGCTGCGGCTACTACCGGGAGCGGTTCCGGCTGTACTGCGGCGGGACGCCGGAGGACCGGGAGGCGCGCCTGGAGGCGGAGCTTCTGAAGTTCCTGGAATCCGCGTTTACCTTCGAGGAGGCGGAGATCGTCCATGGGGCGCGGGAGCGGAGCCCATCCGCCCCCGCAGTGTGTGAGGAGGGATACCATGACCTATGTGCTGGCCTATGACATCGGTACCACGGGGGTAAAAACCTGCCTGTTCTCCGTGGAGGAGCGGATCACCCTGCTCTTCAGCGCCCAGGCGGGCTACGGCCTGTACCTGGTGGAGGGCGGCGGCGCGGAGCAGGAGCCGGAGGAGTGGTGGCAGGCCATGAGCCGCACCACCAGGACGCTCTTCGCCCGGACGGACGTGAGGCCGGACCAGGTGGCCGGGCTGTCCTTCTGCTCCCAGATGCAGGGGCTGGCGCTGGTGGACCGGGAGGGCGCGCCCGTGCGCCGGGCCATGAGCTACATGGACCAGCGGGCGGGGGAGGAGCTGCGGCGGGGCCTGGCCCACGGGCCCCGGATCGCCGGCGCCAACGTGTTCAAGCTGCTCCGGTGCCTGCTGTCCACCGGGGCGGCCCCTACCAGCGTCAAGGACCCGGTGTGGAAATACAAGTGGGTCCAGGCTCACGAGCCCCAGCAGTTCGCCCGGACGGACAAGTGGCTGGACGTAAAGGAATACCTGCTGCTGCGCTGCACCGGGCGGGCGGTGATGACCGAGGACTCCGCCTACGCCACCCTGCTCTACGACCCGAAAAAGCGGGCCTGGAGCCGGGAGCTGTGCCGCATGTTCGGGGTAAACGTGGACCACCTGCCCCCCGTCATCCAGAGCGCGGACCAGGCGGGCGTCCTCACGGACCGGGCGGCGGCGGAGCTGGGGCTGGCCCCCGGTACGCCGGTGTTCGGCGGCGGCGGGGACGCGTCCCTCATCGGCATCGGCGCGGGGGCGGCGGCGGTGGGCAGCACCCACATCTACTGCGGCACCTCCGGCTGGGTGTCCACGGTGACGGACCGGCAGCTTGTGGACGTGGACGCCATGATCGCCGCCATCGCCGGGGCCCAGAGGGGACGGTACAACTACTTCGCCGAGATGGAAACCGCCGGGAAATGCCTGGAGTGGGTGAAGGACCACCTGGCCCTGGACGAGATCGGGGTCTACCTGGAGAAGAAGGACGTGGCGGGCAGCCTGGAGACGGTGTATACCAGCCTCTACGACTACCTCACCGAGACGGTGGAGAAGTCTCCCCCGGGGGCCGGCGGCGTGATCTTCACCCCCTGGCTCCACGGCAACCGCTGTCCCTTCGAGGACCCGGCGGCGGCGGGGATGTTCTTCAACATCCGGCTGGAGACGGGCAAGACGGAGCTCATCCGGGCAGTGCTGGAGGGGGTGTGCTTCCACCTGCGGTGGATGCTGGAGCGCCAGGCGAAGAAGGTCCCCACCTCCGACCCCGTCCGGTTCGTGGGCGGCGGGGCCCTGTCGCCGGTGACGGCCCAGATCCTGGCGGACGTCACCGGGCGGACCGTCCAGACCACAGCCAGCCCCCAGAACGCCGGCAGCGTGGGCGCGGCGGCGGTGGCGGCCGTGGGGCTGGGCATCGCGCCGGACCTGGACGCGGTGGGGACGCTGATCCCCCCGGAACGGACCTTCACGCCGAACCCCGGGAACAGGGCCGCCTACGACAGGAATTACGCCGTGTTCCAAAAGCTGTACGCCGCCAACAAGGCCCATTTCCGGGCCCTGAACGGATAGAAAGGACATGCGCCTATGAACCGCAAGGAACTTCTGCGCTCTTTGAAATTCCTCCTTTTCTCCCTCTCCGCCGGGATCATCGAGCTGGGGGCCTTCTCCCTGCTCAACGAGCTGACGGCGTGGAACTACTGGCCCTGCTACCTCATCGCCCTGACGCTGTCGGTGCTGTGGAACTTCACGCTGAACCGGCGGTACACCTTCCAGTCCGCCAGCAACGTGCCCAAGGCCATGGCCCTGGTGTTCGCGTTCTACTGCGTCTTCACGCCCCTGTCCACCTGGCTGGGGCACTGCCTGGCGGACGGGCTGGGGTGGAACGAGTATCTGGTGACGGGCATCAACATGATCGCCAACTTCGTACTGGAATTCCTCTACGACCGCTTCGTGGTGTTCCGGGATTCCCTGGACACCAACAGCGTGGCGCGAAAGGGGAAAAAATGACGGACCGGCGGGGGCAAAAGATTATGGAAAAAACCGCAATTCCCCATTGAGCCCGGGCGGCAGTTGGTGTATAATAAAACCATCTGTGCGGGTTCCGCCCGCGAATATACATACATACGGAGGAAGCAAGCCATGTTTACCGCTCTTTTGAACAACCTGAAGGCCAACCGACGCACCATCGTCTTTACCGAGGGCCCCGACGCCCGCATCCAGGAGGCCGCCGCCCGCCTCCTCCGGGAGGACCTCATGAACGTCATCCTGGTGGGCAATGCGGACGAGGTCAACGCCGCCGCCCGGAAAAACGGCTTCGATATCAGCAAGGCCGAGATCATCGACCCCGCCGCATACGCCGGCATGGACGAGATGGTTGCCAGGATGGTGGAGCTCCGCCGCGGCAAGATGAGCGAGGAGGACTGCCGCGCCGCCCTGCAGAAGGGCAACTACTTCGGCACCATGCTGGTGAAGATGGGCAAGGCCGACGCTCTGCTGGGCGGGGCCACCTACTCCACCGCCGACACCGTCCGCCCCGCCCTCCAGCTCATCAAGACCAAGCCCGGCGCGCACCTGGTTTCCTCCTGCTTCATCATGAAGCGGGACACCGGGGACGAGGCCCTCCGGATGCTGTGCATGGGCGACTGCGCCATCAATATCTCCTATGAGGACAGCCTGGACAAGGAGGGCAGCGTCGCCGTCTCCGCCGCCCAGAAGCTGGCCGAGGTTGCCGTGGAGTCCGCCCGGACCGCCAGCTTCTTCGGCATCGAGCCCAAGGTCGCCATGCTGAGCTTCTCCACCAAGGGCTCCGGCAAGGGCGCGACGGTGCCCCTCTCCGCCGCCGCCACCAAGGTGGCCCAGGAGCTGGCCCCCGAGTTCGCCATCGACGGCGAGATGCAGTTTGACGCCGCCGTCTCCCCCACCGTGGGCCAGCTGAAGTTCCCCGGCAGCAAGGTGGCGGGCTACGCCAACACCTTCATCTTCCCCAACATCGAGGCAGGCAACATCGGCTACAAGATCGCCCAGCGGCTGGGCGGCTACGAGGCCTACGGCCCCATCCTCCAGGGCCTCAACGCCCCCATCAACGACCTGAGCCGGGGCTGCAACGCCGAGGAGGTCTACAAGATGGCGATTATCACCGCCGGGATGAAGTAAAATATACGCAAATGCGTGGGAGCGGCCCTTCCGGAGACGGGAGGGCCGCTCCCCTGTTTTCCGCCTCCGGAGGCCCGTTTCCGGCTGGTCGATCCGTCCATGGACTTGCCGTAAAAAAGCTGATATAATGGAAAAATCCGGACAGCAAGCGATTCTTCCCCTGATGAAAGCAACTCTTCCCCTGATGAAAGCAATTCTTTTCCTGATGTAAGTAATTCTTCCGTTGACAGGCGGAATTATTGCTGGTAAAATTTTGTCATAAAGGAGATACTTGATGAACGAGAAAAACACGCTCCGCCGCCTGCGGGAACAGAGAGGGCTGACGAAGGAGGAGGCGGCGGCAGAGTTGGGCGTGTCCCGGCAGTCCGTGTCCCAGTGGGAATCCGGGAAGACGTTCCCTTCCACGAAAAGGCTGGTTGCGCTGAGCCGCCTGTACGGGGTCCCGCTGGAGGAAATGACGCAGACGGACACGGCGGATGCGGACCATACGAGTCCGTCGGAACCGGAAATGGAAGAACCAAGGAAGCCTCGGTTCAGCAAACGAACAGTTTTCTACATTGCCATATCCGTGCTTTATATCGCCGTCTACATTTGGGGGGAGGTGACGCACTCCCGAAATTCAGCAAAGCTGACGATTGTATTTAACGGCTTTAGCCGTTGAATAAATATTTTATTATTAAAAGGAGCGAAAAATCATGAAGAAGACCAATCGATTAGCGTCCCTGTTCCTGGCCCTGCTGCTGGCCTTTTCCCTTATGGCCGTAACCGCCTCCGCCTGTGACAGCAAGGATAGCCACGTGCATACAGAGGCCTGCGAGGACGAGGGTATTATGCCGCTGTACCCGATGAAAGGCCCGCCTTGTCCCTACTGTGGCTATGAAATGTATGATGTATGGACGGAAGATGCTTTTAAGAACCCAATCCTGGCACGAGTGTGCAGCAGGTGCTCTTTTAGAATGTGATTAGAAAGGCCGCGAATGCAAAATTTTAAATCTTTCCGCAGCCAGGGGAAGCATACGCTTCCCCTGCTGCTGGCGTTCCTCCTGCTCTTGACCGCCTGCGGGAGCGGGAACAACGTCCCCGAGGATGGCATCATCCGCCTGACCTATGCGGTCTTGAATGAGAAAGCCGCCAACGAGGCCCGGATGGAGGCGAAAAGATTTAACACCGCCCATCAGGATATCAAGGTGGAGGTAAAGGAATACTTCAATGAAAACGGCCGGCAGGGCCGGGACCGCCTGCTGACGGAGATAATGGCCGGTCAGATGCCTGACATCATCCATCTGGGTGACGATCTGTCATACAATAACAGCGAAGATACCGCCAGCAAGCTTCCCTATCAGAGTCTCGCCCGCAAAGGATATCTGGAGGATCTGTGGCCCTATATTGAAAACGACCCGGATCTGGGCCGGGAGGGAATTCTGGAGGCTCCATTGCGGGCCGCCGAAGTAGACGGCGGTCTTTATACCGTTTTCAATAAAGTAACGATCCGGACGACGTCTATTGCGGAGAGCCTGGCCGGCAGCCGGGAAAGCTGGACCTTGGCAGAGATGCTGGAAATTTTCCACACCATGCCAGAGGAAGCTATTATGTTTCCCGGTGCGATAGACAGGGATTTTATATTTTACACAACGTTTTCCGGCAGCATTGAGAGCTATGTGGACTGGAACACTGGAGCATGCAGCTTTACCAGCGATAAATTCAAATCTGCGCTGGAATTTGTCCGCAGTTTCCCCGCCAAAAGCATAGAGGCATCGGATACGGCGGCATTGGATGCCGAGAGAGAGGAAACTGCGGATAAGATTCGCGGCGGTCTGCTGATGCAATATCCGTCGAGCATTTCAAACCCGTCACATGTTCAATGGATGGATGCTTATTTAGGATACGGCGGAAAAGTCGTTTTCTTAGGGGTCCCGACAGAGGATGGCAGCTCAGGCAGCTACTATCAACTGGCCGGCAAGCCGCTGGCTATGTCCTCTGCCTGCCAGTATAAGGAAGCCGCGTGGGAATTCCTGCGGAGCACGCTTCTGCCAAGATACACGGATTTTTCCAGTCTGGAGAGATATGCGGACAGTTTTGCATGCATTCCCATCAACCGCTCCGACTATGACCTGGTTGTGCAGGCATCCCTCCGTGGGAAGCATTCCGCTGATTTCATGCAGCTATACGGACTTCCCGCTGTAAGGCTCCGAAACGCAACGCGGGAGGAGGTTGACCGTTTCGAGGCTCTGCTCAATCGAACAGAACGGATCAATCTGTACGATGAAAACATCTATAATATCGCATATGAGGTAGCCGAGGTCTATTTCGCCGGGGACAAAACCCTGGACGAGGCCGCCCAGTTGATTCAGGACCGGGTGACGCTCTATCTTGATGAAGGCCGGTAGCGCGCAGGCGGCGGGAATCCTCCCGCCGTCTCCCCCACCGTGGGCCAGCTGAAGTTCCCCGGCAGCAAGGTGGCGGGCTGCGCCAACACCTTCATCTTCCCCAACATCGAGGCGGGGAACATCGGCTACAAGATCGCCCAGCGGCTGGGCGGCTACGAGGCCTACGGCCCCATCCTCCAGGGACTCAACGCCCCCATCAACGACCTGAGCCGGGGCTGCAGCGCCGAGGAGGTCTACAAGATGGCGATTATCACCGCCGGGATGAAGTAAACAGAATATACGCAAATGCGTGGGAGCGGCCCTTCCGGAGACGGGAGGGCCGCTCCCCTGTTTTCCGCCTCCGGAGGCCCGTTTCCGGCTGGTCGATCCGTCCATGGACTTGCCGTAAAAAAGCTGATATAATGGAAAAATCCGGACAGCAAGCGATTCTTCCCCTGATGAAAGCAACTCTTCCCCTGATGAAAGCAATTCTTTTCCTGATGTAAGTAATTCTTCCGTTGACAGGCGGAATTATTGCTGGTAAAATTTTGTCATAAAGGAGATACTTGATGAACGAGAAAAACACGCTCCGCCGCCTGCGGGAACAGAGAGGGCTGACGAAGGAGGAGGCGGCGGCAGAGTTGGGCGTGTCCCGGCAGTCCGTGTCCCAGTGGGAATCCGGGAAGACGTTCCCTTCCACGAAAAGGCTGGTTGCGCTGAGCCGCCTGTACGGGGTCCCGCTGGAGGAGCTCTACCCGAAGGACGCAGAGGAGGAAGGGGAAACGGAGGTGGAAGCAGCGGAAGAAGTCCCGGCGCCTGCGGATGATCCCCCGGGAATAGAAATACCGCCAAAGAGCAGGCGCAGCTGGCGAAATAGAATCGCGGCCGGCATTGTGTTTGCGGCGTACATCAGTTTTGCGGCAGGCATACTCTTGTGGGGATGTCTTACAAACTCCAACGCCCTTGCAATGAGCTATCTGATTCTTGGGACCGTTGTCCTTATTGTGGGATGGCTTGTGTTTTTTGCGTATGCAATTTATAAGTATATCAGGAGGAAATAAAAAATGAAAAAAATCAGCAAGCGATTCTGTTCTATGCTGCTGGCGGTCATGGCGGTCTGTTCCATGTGCCCCGGCGGGGCCGCGCTGGAAGCGTATGGGGAAGGCGGCGTTACGTTTACCGGCGTGTCCCAGATCGCCGTTGGCGGGTACGTTCAGCGTACCGTTTCCGACGCGGACGGAGAGGAAACTGTAATCCGCTTGAATCCGCTTGGAAAGAGTGGCGCAGTATGGACGGGCCGGAGGGGAAACCTGGCTGGTCCAGTACAAAAAGCTGGGCGCAACCGTGCAGTTTTACATGACGGTGTCCAACAATAAGGTCACATCGGTATACGACTACTACATCTCCATTTTTGGCGCTTCCTATGATGACCCGGATTTAACAAAAACCCCAACATACGGAAAACTGACCTTTACCCTTAAATCCATTGGAGGAATCTCTGCCTCCACCTGCTGGCTGAAGGGCGAGGTTACGGGAGAGGACGATGAGATCAACGTAACCTGGCAGATGTAAGCGGCCCCTGATGACCGTATTTGACGGCCATGCCGTTAAATAAATATTTTTAAACAGGAGAGTAGAATCATGAAAAAGAGCAACAGATTAGCGTCCCTGTTCCTGGCCATGCTGATGGCCCTCAGCTGCATGGCGGTGCCCGCGATGGCGGCGGGGGATGAGATGTCCGCACGCATACCCGGCGGACGGTGTCCGAAGTGCGGGGATTTCGCGTGGATCCCTAATCAGGGTCAGGGGTGGTATAATTATGACTGCCCCAACTGCGGGGAGTTTATTTGGCGGGTGTAATGAAATTTCCGGATCAGCGTAAAACCAAATTCCTGCCTCTTTTCTTTTCGGGTGTGATCCTGCTCCTGTCCGCCTGCTCCGCAGGCGGACAGGAGCCGCCC
>VSNB01000089.1 GCA_009774055.1 Clostridiales bacterium | reverse complement strand
AGGTGTATCAGAGACAGCGCCGGCACCGTTGCCGATGGCCGCTATACCTATTGGGGCTATACGGTAAACGGGAAATACGTCCCCCTGGCATGCAACCAGATGCGCGTGCTGGAGGGAGACTACATCCTGTGGGAATTCCAGAGCTACAATGAGGATGCTGCAGCCGCAGAGCCCTCCGCGACCGGAATTGCCGCTCCCTTCGAAGTGGGCGGCGACACCGCCGAATATACCGTGGAGGGTTCGGCCGGATGGACCACCGAGACGGTAAACATCAAAATTTCTGCGGGAGACGATGTGCTCTACAACGGCAAGGTAACCCTTACTTCGGACAACATTCTGGCCTCTGAAATCACCTATGCCGCCATTGTGGAGGCGGGGATCAGTCAGGACGGGGTGCTCTCAGGCTTCATTAACTCCATCGGCGACTATGCTGCCGGCACCGATGCCGAGGGCAGCTATATGTTCTGGGGTTACGAGGTGAACGGGAAGTACGTACCCTTTGCTTGCAACCAAATGCCCGTGCTGGATGGAGACTATGTTGAGTGGACGTTCCAGCGTTATACGGAGGACTGATATTGCCGGAGCAGTTGGTTGTACACGACAAAATAAGTAAAGGAGAGTAAAAGCATGAAAAACAAGTCAAACCAGCGGTTGGCGCTTCTTCTGACCGTACTGATGCTGCTCAGCCTGGCCGCCTGCGGCGGGAAGCCTGCCGATGGAAACGGCGGGCCGGATACCGGCGTACCGCCGGCCTCCGACGCAAAAAACGACGTGGCCGCCATTGACGACGGCATAACGAAGATCGCCCTGCTGATCAGCGGGGACCTGGGAGATATGTCCTTCTGGGATTCCGCCAATGCCGGCATGACCCAATTTGCCGCAGACCATCCTGACGTGGTGGTAGATATTATGGAGCTGGGTTCCAGCGATGCGACGAAGTATGAGTCCACCCTGACGCAGACAGCCAATAAGGACTACGACCTGATCATTGTGGGCACCTCCGACATGCGGGAAGCGCTCCAGCGGCTGGTGAAAAAGGATAAATACGCGGACCGCCGGTTCATCATTTTCGATACGGAAATCAAGGACAATGCGGCGGCCGATTATCCCACGGTTCACTCCATCATGTTCAACCAGAATGAGGGCGGCTATCTGGCCGGCGTGCTGGCTGCCATGATGAGCCGGTCCTCGGGCGCAGAAAACACCGCGTTCATTGGGGGCACCAAAAACGACATTATCAACGATTTCGGCTACGGCTTCATGCAGGGGGTAGACGCCGTCAACCGGGAACAGGGGTCCGCCATAGGCGCCTACAACAGCTATATTGGCGACTTCACCAACAGCCCGAAAGGCTCTTCCCTGGCTGCCGGGTTCTATGAGGCCGGAGTGGAGGTCCTCTTCGCGGCGGCCTCCCAGGCGGGGCTGGGATGTATCGATGCAGCCAAGTCCTGCGGCAAACAGCTCATCGGCGTGGACTCCGACCAGTTTGCGTTTTATGCCGATACGGACCCGGAAAAGGCGGCGTGCATTATAACTTCCGTACTCAAACGAGTGGATTTGGCCCTCTACGACTGCTGTGAGCAGTTTTTGGAAGGAACTCTGACCTATGGGGACCTGCAGGTAGTCGGTTTGAAAGAGGGCATGGTGGGCTTGGTGAAAAACGAGCGGTATACAGCCGCTGTTCCGCAGGAAATACGGGATCATGTCGACAGCGTGGAGGCGCAGATCATGGACGGAACGCTTCAAGTGGAGTCCGGCCTGAAGCGGTATACGTCCCAGGATACGCTCAACGCCCTCATCGACAGCCTGGACCCGACAAAGTAAGTATGGCGGAGTTATTGCAGATGCGGAACATCACCATGCGCTATGCCAATGGTGTTCTTGCCAACGACCATGTGAATTTTTCCCTGGAAGAGGGGGAGATCCACGCAATCGCGGGGGAAAACGGCGCAGGGAAATCGACTGTTATGAAGATCCTCTGCGGCGCGCAAAGTCCCACGTCCGGGGAAATCCGATTCTGCGGGGAACCGGTGCAGATATCCTCCCCCAAGGCGGCCGCCGCCCTGGGAATCGGGATGGTCTACCAGCACTTCATGCTGGTCAATGAATTTCCGGTATATCAGAATATTTTTCTGGGGGCCGAGCTTTGTGATAAGCGGGGCGTTCTGGATAAAAAGCGGATGATTCAAAAAACCCGGGAGCTCTCGGAGAAGTACGATATGGCGGTGGACCCGGAGGCGCTGTGCGGCGCGCTGCCCGTGGGCGTGGCCCAGAAGGTGGAAATTCTGAAGGCGCTGGCCCGGGGCTCCCGGCTGCTGATTCTGGACGAACCCACCGCCGTGCTGACGCCCCAGGAGACGGAGCAGCTCTTTGCGCAGCTCCGTAAGATGCGGGGGGACAAGTGCTCCATCGTCATCATCACCCATAAGCTGAAGGAGATCACAGCCCTGTGCGACAGGGTGACGATCATGCGCCAGGGGAAGGACATGGGGACTTATCGCGTCTCCGATGTAACCGAGGAGGATATTTCCCGGCTGATGGTGGGGAGCGACGTTTCCCTTACCCTGGACAAGCCTGCCGCCCGGCCGGGCGAGGTCCTGGTCAGAGTAAAGGATCTGACGGTTCCGGGGGCGGGCGGAAAAAATCGGGTCGACCATGTGAGCTTCCAGGCCAGACAGGGGGAAATCCTCTGCCTGGCCGGCGTGGAGGGCAACGGCCAGCAGCAGGTGGTGGAGTGCCTTACCGCCATCAGCAAGCGGTACTCCGGGGAGATCCAGGTCATGGGCCGGGATATTCGCCAGGCCCGGACCTGGGACGTCCGGGCCATGGGGGTATCCCATATTCCGGAGGACCGGATGGCCATGGGTACGGACCAGGACGCCTCCATCCTGGAGAACCTGATCGCCGTTTGCGCGGAGAAGGAGAGCCGGCTGGGTTTGGTTCCCTATGCGGCCCTGGCCAGGCGCGGAGAACGGCAGATGCAGGCGTATGCCGTCAAGGGCAGTTTGCGGGACAGTATTTCCAGCCTCTCCGGAGGGAATATGCAGAAGGTGGTTATTGCCCGCGAGCTGGAAGGGGACCCCGCCGTGGTGGTGGCCGACCAGCCTACCCGGGGCGTGGACGTAGGGGCCATCGCCTTTATCCACAGGCAGCTGGTCCGCATACGGGACCAGGGGAGCGCGGTCATCCTTGTTTCCGCCGATATGGCAGAGGTTTTCAATCTGGCCGACCGCATCCTGGTGTTTCATGAAGGGGAGATCGCCGCCGAGATCACCGATGTGAAGCGCGCGACAGAGGAGCAGCTGGGGCGGTACATGCTGGGAGTAGAAAGATCGGAGGTGTCCGCAATTGAACCGTAAGCTGATGGACGGAATCCGGCGGCGTCGCCTCTGGCGCTCCCTGCTGCGCACCGGGATGACCGGGGCCGCCGCCCTTTTGATTGCCATGGGGATTCTGGCCCTTTCCTGCGCGGCGACGGGATATGACGCTGCCGGGACCTTCCGGCAGTTCTTCCTGGGGCCTGTGGAGTCCCCTTATGAGATAGGAGAGGTCCTGCTGGAATGCGTTCCGCTCCTTTTTACCGGTACGGCGGTATGCATTATGAACCGGTGTGGACAGTTTAACATGTTTGTAGAGGGCGGATTTTTTCTGGGGGCATTTGTGGCCGGCGTCCTGGCGCCGATGCTTCCGGCCGGTATGCCGATGATCCCCGTTCTATGCCTGCTGGCGGCGGCGCTGATTTGCGGCGCACTGGGGTATATTCCCGCCAAGATGAAAGCATCCCTGGGGGTGGACGAGTTTGTCTCGTCCCTGATGCTCAATTACATCGTTTTCTGGGTTGTCATGTATCTCCTCCACGAAGTCTTTGGAGATCCGGATACCGTGAACAAGACCCGGTATCTGGAGGATTACATGAAGCTCCCCTTCCTGGACGAGTCGATCCGGCTGTCCGGCAATCTGCTGATTGCAGTGGGCGCATGCCTGTTGGGCGGGCTATTCCTCTTCCGCACCAAATGGGGCTATACCATCCGCATGACCGGCGACAATCCCCGGTTTGCCGGATACAGCGGCCTCCGCAGCGGGCAGGCGGTAGTCTATTCTCAGATCATCGGAGCCATGACCGCCGGCTTCGGCGGGGCCGCGTTCCTGCTGGGCAGCTATTACCGTTTTGAGTGGACCGCCCTCCCCAATTATGGCTTCGACGGGTTTGTGGTGGCCATCATCGCCGGGAACAATCCGTTCTATGTGCCCTTTGCCGCGCTGTTTCTGTCCTATCTGCGGGTGGGCGCCCTTCAGACTGCCCGGATGGGTTCCGTGCCCAATGAGCTCATTTATGTGATCCAGGCGGTCATGATTATCCTGTTTGGTGCAAAAACCTTCGGAGACATGCTGAAGCGGCGGGGAGGGAAAAAGGTATGATGCGCTTTGTTTTTTCACAGCAGTTTCTGGCTTCCTCCATTTCCTATGCCCTGCCGATCGCCTTTGCGGCCCTGGCCGCTCTGATTTCCAAAAAGGCCGGCATCGTCAGCATCAATATTGAAGGGGCGATGTCTGTGTCCGCGCTGACCGGAGCGCTGGTATCCAGCTTTTCGGGCAGCTGGGTCCTGGGACTTGCCTGCGCCGTTCTGGCGGGCGTGATGATGAGCATGCTCTTGGCGTTTTCGGCCCTGAAGCTGGGAACCGACAGCTTTCTCTCCGGTATTGCGCTCAATACGCTGGCCTCAGGCGCGTGCGTGCTGATAATGTACATTGTATTGGGTGTGAAGGGAGATACCTCGGCGGCGCCGTCGGCGATGCTTCCCTCCATTCGAATTCCCGTGCTTTCCGAAATCCCAATACTCGGGGTCCTGTTTGAGCAAAATATCCTCTTTTATGCCGCGCTTCTCAGCCTTGGGGCGGTTACGTTCCTGCTGGGCCGCACAAAACTGGGGGTGGATATCCGGGCCACCGGCTTCCACGCGGAGGCGGCGGAATCGGTGGGGATCAAAACCGGGCGCGTCAAGACGGCCGCCCTTGTATTCTGCGGCGTATTCTGCGGCTTGGGCGGAGCGTATCTCTCCATGGCCAGCCTGGGCTATTTCTCAGCGGGGATGGTTTCGGGCCGGGGATTCATCGGCATTGCCGCCGAGGCAATGGGCATGGGCATTCCCTGGCTGTGTATGGCGTTCAGCTTCCTTTTTGGCGCGGTGGATTATTTTGCCGTTGGCAGCCAGACGGTTTTGTCCGCGCCTTATGAGCTTTTGAATACCCTACCCTATGTTATGACGATGGCTGCCCTTGCCATTTATGCAGCCGCTGCCAAGAATCGTGCCGGCAGGCAGAAGGAGTGATGAAATTCCATGAGCAAGAAAAAAGCGTGGGAGTTTGAGCTTGAGGTCATGAACAGCTCCATGCCCGTGATCCTTTCGGAGGAGGAGCAGACCTGGAGCGAGGAATTTGATGTCGAGGCCATCGAAAAACGGAATATTCGTTTGAGATGGGAGAGCCATGTGCCCGGTTCGGGAGCGGAGGAGCATGTGATTGTGGCGGCCATGCAGGCCATGCACAACATGGGGTACGATGTGTCCCAGGCGGAAGAGCTGATCGACAGCGGACTGCAGGCATTCCGGGATGACGATGTAGCGGAAATGTCCCGGCTCCATGCAAGGGTACTCTACCTCCTCTCCCAGGCCCCCAAGGACCCTGACCATCCCTACTGGAGCTACCGGATCTACGGCAGCTACGAACAGTACCGCCAGGCGGTAAGCTTTCGGACGTACGCCTGCGACATCGATTCTTCCGATTATCGGGAGCGGACCCATCTGGGGTGGGTGGCGCAGATATGCGCGGGAGCTCTGGGTACTGCCATTGAGGGCTATAAGACCGACAATATCCGCAGGGTATTCGGAGAGATCCGGGATTACCCCCGGACCCCGAATACGTTCAATGACGATATTACCTATGAGATCGCTTTTCTGAAGGCGCTGGAAAAGCGGGGCGGGGCGCTGTCCAGCGCCGATATCGCCGAGCAGTGGATCGCACTTATTCCCGCAGGCTGGACGGCGGAGGAGATTGCGCTGAAAAACATCCGCCTGGGCATATATCCGCCGGAGAGCGGCTATCGGAGCAATCCGTACCGCGAGTGGATCGGGGCGCAGATGCGGGGCGCGGTCTGCGGCATGGTAGCGCCCGGGAATCCGGAGCTGGCTGCCCGCTTGGCCTATATGGACGGCGTGGTTTCCCACCACAACAATGGTGTTATGGGGGAAATCTTCAACGCTGTACTGGTTTCCCTCGCCTATGTGAAAAGCGATATTCGGGAGCTGGTCCAGGAAACCTTCCAGGCCATCCCGAAGGACTGCGAGTACTACAGCGTGATCGACTACGCGATGGGGCTGTGCAAATCCTGCGAGGACTGGGAGACTGCCTGGCGGCAGTGCGAGGAGCGGTTCAAGACCTATAACTGGATCCACGCCTATCCCAACGCGGCGGCGCAGGTGATTGCGCTCTGGTATGGAAGCAGCTTTGACGAGATGCTCCATATCATCGCCATGGAGGGCTACGACGTGGACTGCAATGCCGCCCAGATTGCCACCGCCTACGCCATTCTGGAAGGAAAGCCCCTCGCCCCCCGGTGGACGGACCCGATTGGGGACAAGCTGGAAACCTATATGCGGGGCATTCGGGAAACCAGCATTCGGGAGCTGGCGGAGTACACCTGCCGCATGGCGCGAAAGGCGCAGGAGATCAAATGATGAAGAAAGTGTTTGTATTTGGCAGCCTCAATATGGATCTGGTCGTCAACAGCCCCTGCCTTCCCCAGGCGGGAGAAACCATGTATGGGACCGGCTTTTTCACCAATCCCGGCGGAAAGGGCGCAAATCAGGCCGTTGCCTGCGGCAGGCTGGGAGCCGAAACCTACATGGGCGGAGCCGTGGGCGCGGACAGCTTTGGCGAAACCCTTATGGAGGGGCTGAAGGGCTGCGGCGTGAACACCGGCGCGATTCGGGTGATTCCGGATTGCTCCAGCGGCATCGCCGTCATTCTTGTGACGGAGGGCGATAACCGCATCATTCTGGACGGAGGGGCCAACGGCCGGGTAATGGCCGAGGATGCCGACCGGCTTTTGGAACGGGCCGGGGAGGGAGATATTTTCCTATGCCAGCTGGAAAACCCCGTTGAGGTCATCGGGTACGCCATGAAAGCGGCCCGGCGCCGGGGGATGTATGTGATTCTGAATCCCGCCCCTATGCATGTGATGGTCAGTGAATACCTTCCCTGCTGCGATATGCTGGTACTCAATGAGACGGAGTTTTCCATGCTGGGCAAGGACTCCCTGGCGGCGGGGAGCAGGCGGCTTCTGGATATGGGAATCAGGGACGTCGTTCTCACACTGGGCGCGAAGGGATACTGCCATACGACCAGGGGAGAGATCGTCTGTGCGGAGGGCGTTCCGGTAAAGGCGGTGGACACGACCGCCGCAGGGGACACGTTCTGCGGCGCTTTGGCAGCCAGCCTGGCGGAGGGAAAAACCGTCGGGGAAGCGCTGCAGTTCGCAAACAAAGCGGCCGCGATCACGGTTACCCGCAGGGGCGCGCAATGCTCCATTCCCACATTCCAGGAAATATTTGACCGATACGGAGGCTGACCAAACGGATAGCCGTCGGAGGGCTGTGCGGCAGAAGAGGCTGCCGCAGCGGGTTCCGCATCCAGCTCTTAGAACCTGTATGCACCAGCTTCTGATTCGGCGCGCAGAAACACATGGATTTCTTCAACTTCCCCCTTGACAATCAGGGGAGAATGCTGTAAAATACTCGCAAGTGAATAAGAAAAGCGATGACGAAGACGGACGGGGCCCTCTGTCTACAGAGAGCCGGGTATCGGTGGAAGCCCGGCGGCGGAATGTCCCAATGTCCCATCCCTTCCGAGCTGGAGGTCCGAACCCCTGGAAACAGGGTAAGTAGATGCCTCCCGTGACTGCCGCGTCAGTGCATAGGGCTTGCTGGAGCCTGAAGGGGCGTCCTTTTGGGGGCGCAATTTGAGTGGTACCGCGGGTACATAGCTTTAGGTTATGAGCCCGTCTCAAAGAACTTTCTTTGAGACGGGCTTTTTTGTTTTGCCGGAGCCTTTTCTTATTCCACAAATTCTTTCACGGAGGACTTACCATGGACACTTCCCACGTCAACACCCAGCTGATGGAGGTCGCCTTCCGGATTCGGGAGATGCGGGGCATCTGCGGCTTTACCGAGGCGGAAATGGCCAGCCGGACCGACACCACCCCCGAGGAGTACCGGGCCTATGAGGGCGGCACGGCCGACCTGCCCTTCACCTTTATCCACAAGTGCTCCCTGGCTTTCGGCATCGGCATCACCGACCTGCTGGAGGGCCGCAGCGCCAACCTCTCCAGCTACACCATCACCCGCCGGGGCGAGGGGCAGCAGACCGCCAAGGAGCCCGGCATCGAGATCAGCAACCTGGCCCCCCTGTTCCGCAACAAGCTGGCGGAGCCCTACTACTGCACCTATGAGTACGATGCGGCCCAGCAGCGGATGCCCATCCACCTCACCACCCACGCGGGCCAGGAGTTTGACATCATCCTCTCCGGCCAGCTGAAGGTCCAGGTGGGGGAGCACACGGAAATCCTGCGGGAGGGGGACAGCATCCTTTACAACTCCTCCACCCCCCATGGCATGATCGCCGTAGGCGGCGGGAAGTGCGTGTTCTGCGCCGTGGTCATCTCCGGCGAGAAAGCCGACGAGATGGCGGTGCGCCGCTCCATCGTGGAGGCCCGGTCCAGCGAGGAGTATGTGTGCAAGGATTTCTTCGACGTGAAGGAGGACGAAAGGGGCGTGCTCCAGTCCCTGGCCTTCCCCAACGCGGAGAAGTTCAATTTCGCCTTCGACTGCGTGGACGCCATCGCCGCCAAGTATCCCGACAAGCTGGCCATGCTCCACCTGGACCGGAATCAGGAGGAGCGGCGGTTCACCTTCGAGGACATGTCCCGGGCCTCGGGCCGGGCGGCCAACTACTTCAAGGCCCTGGGCATCCGGCGGGGGGACCGGGTGATGCTGGTGCTCAAGCGGCACTACCAGTTCTGGTTCGCCATCCTGGGGCTCCACAAGCTGGGGGCCGTCGCCATCCCCGCCACCAACCAGCTCCAGGAGCACGACTTCTCCTACCGCTTCAACGCCGCCGGGGTCAGCGCCATCGTCTGCACCGCCGACGGGGACACCGCCCGCCAGGTGGACATCGCCCAGAAGGGCAGCCCCAGCCTGCAGCTGAAGATCATGGTGGGCGGCCGGCGGGAGGGCTGGCACGACTTCGATGGGGAGTACGCCATGTACCGCAGCAAGTTCGACCGGGCCCCCGACGCTCCCTGTGGACGGGACCCCATGCTGATGTTTTTCACCTCCGGCACCACCGGCTACCCCAAGATCGCCGCCCACAGCTATCAGTACGCCCTGGGCCACTTCATCACCGCCAAGTACTGGCACTGCGTCCACCCCGACGGCCTCCACTTCACCATCAGCGAAACCGGCTGGGGCAAGGCCCTGTGGGGCAAGCTGTACGGCCAGTGGCTGTGCGAGGGGGCGGTGTTCACCTACGACTTCGACCGCTTCGATGCCGCCAATATCCTGCCGCTGTTCGCCAAGTACAACATCACCACCTTCTGCGCCCCGCCCACCATGTACCGGATGCTCATCAAGCAGGATCTGAGCCGGTACGACCTGAGCAGCATCAAGCACGCCACCACCGCCGGCGAGGCGCTGAACCCGGAGGTATTCCGCCAGTTCGAGAGCCAGACGGGCCTTCAGATTTACGAGGGCTTCGGCCAGACGGAGACGACGCTGTGCATCGGCAACCTTCTGGGCAACAAGCAGAAGATCGGCTCCATGGGCAAGCCCATCCCCACCTACGACCTGGTGCTGGTGGACGAGAACGACCAGCCGGTGGCCCCCGGCGAGAATGGGGAAATCTGCATCCGGGCCCAGGAGGGCCTGGGCCTGCCGGGGCTGTTCTCCGGGTACTATCAGGACGAGGCCCAGACCAGGGAGGTCTGGCACGACGGGCTCTACCACACCCGGGACGTGGCGTGGCAGGACGAGGACGGGTACCTGTGGTACGTGGGACGCCGGGACGACGTCATCAAGTCCTCCGGCTACCGGATCGGGCCCTTTGAGATCGAGAGCGTTATCATGGAGCTGCCTTATGTGCTGGAGTGCGGCGTGTCCGCCGCGCCGGACGAGATCCGGGGGCAGGTGGTGAAGGCCAGCATCGTGCTGGTTCCCGGCGCCGAGGGCACCGATGCGCTGAAAAAGGAAATTCAGGACTACGTCAAGAAGCACACCGCTCCTTATAAATATCCCCGGATTGTGGAGTTTAAGGAGGAGCTTCCCAAGACGATCAGCGGGAAGATTATGCGGAACAGGCTGTGATTTTCATCCTCGCGCCCCCCGGGCGCGAACGGGGGCGGTTTCGATTCGCAGCCCCGGGACCTGCGCGGCCCCGGACTCCGCGCCTACTTTTCGCGCACGCGAAAAGTAGGCAAAAGCGTGCTTAAACCTGCGGTTTAAGAATCCCTTATTTGTTACGCGGGGTATTTTGTTTTTGCGCTTCCACTGCTATCCGTCCGGTTTGAACCGAACCGGCTCCCATGTATCAGGCGAAGCGTCTACCCGACGATGTCATCGGCAGACCCTGCCGTGATACACGCTGGATCTCCCGGGGTGCGTAAGGGGAGACTTTTGAAAAAAGGACATGATATGGATCATAAACGTATTACGCTTTTTGCCGGACACTACGGCTCCGGCAAGACCAACATCGCCGTCAACTACGCCCTTCTGCTGGCGCGGGAGGGAAAGAAGGCGGCCATCGCGGATTTGGATATCGTCAATCCCTACTTCCGGACCAAGGACAGCGCGGCGGAATTGGCGGAGGCTGGAGTGGATTTGATCTCTCCGCAGTTCGCCAACTCCAATGTCGATTTGCCCGCCCTGCCCGCCGAGGCATACCGGCTGGTGGAGGACAGAGGCCTCTTCGCCGTTATGGATATTGGCGGTGATGACCGGGGGGCTTACGCCCTGGGGCGGTATGCGCCGTTTATTCTGGAGGAGGGCAATTACCGCATGGCCTTTGTGGCCAACCCTTACCGCCCTTTGACCCGCACGCCGGAGGAGGCGCTGGAGGTCATGCGGGAAATCGAGGCGGCGGGCGGACTGCCCTTCACCGCTATCGTCAACAACGCCAATCTGGCCCACGAAACGACCTCGGAAACGGTGCTGGCGGCGGTCCCTTATATGGAAAAGCTCAGTGAACTCAGCGGTCTGCCAGTGTGGATGACCAGCGCGGAGGAGGCTGTGGCGGCGGAGCTGGCGGGGAAGGTTCCCGGTCTGCTGGCGATGAGACTGCAGGCGAAATACTTTGACCTGCCGGAGCAGAAGGGGCCGCCTAAGAGCCTGTTTAAAATCTTCTAATGAGGATGGCGATGAGAGCAAAAGTAAGCATCTGGGCAGAAATAAAGA